>DAIOWL010000839.1:1024-3622 GCA_036758545.1 Streptosporangiaceae bacterium
TGTGCGCCCAGACCTTCACCGGCTGCCCGGCCCGCTCCGGCAAGAGGCCGCTGGCGACGAGGCGGCGCATCGCCTCGGCCAGCGCGTCGTGGTACCGCTGGTCGCGGGTCCGGTCATCGTCCGCCCCGGCCGGGGCGGACAGCGCGTCCAGCACCGTGGCCACCACCGTGGCGCATTCCGGGGTCAGGTCCCCGGTCATCACCCCGGCGCCCTGGAACGTCGTTTCCAGCCGCACGCCCCGGTCGGCGAACCCGCGGGCCGGGTCCTCGTCCGGCAGGTCAGCGCGGGCCCGCTCGTACATCTCCGCGAACAGCGCCGACAGGTCCGCCAGCCCCAGCCCGGCCGCCGCGGCCTTGACCAGCAGCTCGTCGGACTCCTCCCGGTACTTCTCGGGCAGCTTGTCCGTCCACCGGCAGATCGCCCGGGCGTAGGACTCCGACAGCTCCCCGGCCGCCAGCGCTGCCACCACCACCGGGTGCGTCTCAGCCCGGTTCGCCCACGCGGTGTGGGAGGCGGCCGCGCCGCGGGTGATCCCGGTCCGGTGCATCAGCCACGCCCGCGCGCTGTAGTCCGCGTCGGCCGAGTACCCCTTGCCCACCGTGAACGCCGACAGGAACGACGCCCGCGCCGCAGTGCTGATCGCGTCGGTCTGCTCCAGCCCCCGCAGGCATTCGGCCTGAAGCTCGGCGTCCAGCGCGGTCGCGTCCGCGGCGGCCAGGTACCCCAGCGCGGCGCGCGCCATGTCGATCGCCTCGCTGACGCTGGCGAAGGCCGGGGCGGCAGCGCCCATCTGGGTCACCTCCCTCCGCTTGCTCGCAGGGCTGGTCCGGGCAGATCTCTAGGATTTCAGTTCGATCCTATCGGCGGCCTCTGACATTAACCGGAACATCCACGCCAGACCGCCAAATAGGTACCAAAAGAGTCAAAAGATCGCCGCGGTGCTGCTGTGACACACGCTTCGTCAGATGCAAGCCGTGCAGCAACCACGGCACAAAGGGCTGATACGCCGAGACGGAACGGGCGTCACAGCCCCGGAACGGGCGTCACGGCCCCGGAACGGGCGTCACGGCCCCGGAACGGGCGTCACGGCCCCAGGTCGGATGTCACGGCCCCAGGCCGCACAGCCCCAGGCCGGGCTTCACAGCCCCAGCCCAGGCGGCACCGGCTCGCCGCGCTCCGCTATCTGCGTGGCGAGCCGGGACGGGCCGGTGATCACCAGGGCGCGGGCCGGGCCGGCCCTGCTGACCGTGAACCCGTGCGGCCGGTCACGCGGCACGAAGACGAAGCTCCCCGCGCCGACGGTCCAGCGGTCCTCCCCGCAGAACACCTCCATCTCACCCCCGAGCAGGTAGAACATCTCGTCCTCGCCCACGTGCACGTGCTCGTGCACCGAGAGCGCGGCCGGGTACACCGACTCGATCACGCCGAGCTGGCCGAACGTGTCCTCCCCGGACGCCTTGATCACGGCGACCGACCCGTGGAAGCCGTAGGCCGAACCCTCACCTGGCCCCAGCACGAACCCCGATGTCATGCGTCCTCCCGTTCCGAGCGGTCCAAGCGTTCCGAGTCTTCCGGACGTTCCAGGCGGTGCGCCGCCACCGTCCCATTCTCATCGCGGGCTGAACCCCCGGCACCTGCTGGTCGTGCTAGGCGCCGCCGCGCTGATGGCCGGGACCATCGTCGGCTTCGTCCTGGCCAGGACCGTGGGGATATTCGGCTTCCACCTGACGTTCTCGTCCGGGCTGGCTTGGACCGTGCTGATCGTCGAGGGCGCGGGCGTGGTGATGCTGCTGCTGACCGCGGCCCTGCTCTGGCAGCGGCGGTAGCGCCGCGCCGAACCCGCCAGGCCCCGTCCTAGAGCCCGCTGGAGGATAATCCATCCAGTGGGCGAGGAACAGCATGAGCCTGGTCATGCGGTCCGGCAGGCGGCCCTGGCGGCAGGCTGGTCGCACCGCCACCGTGACGTGTCCGGTGGCTGGCTGCGGCCGACCGTGTTCGGCGCGGTCGACGGGCTGGTCACCAACACCTCGCTGATCGCCGGGCTCGGCGGCGGCGGGGTCTCGGCGCACACCGTGATCCTTACCGGGGTGGCCGCGCTGGTGGCCGGCGCGTTCTCCATGGGCACCGGGGAGTACGTCTCGGTGACCAACCAGAACGAGCTCGTGCACGCCGAGGTATCGACCGAACGCACCATGCTGGCCCGTTTCCCCGCCGCCGAGCAAGCCGAGCTGGCGGAGTACTTCGCCGCCTACGGCGCCGACCCGGAGACGGCCACGCGGATGGCCGCCGCGGTATCCTCCGACCCCGACACCGCGCTGCGCGTGCACACCCGGGAAGAGCTCGGCGTCGACCCGTTCGAGCTGCCGTCGCCCCTGGTCGCGGGCGTCTCGTCGCTGATCGCCTTCTCCGCGGGGGCGCTCATCCCGCTGCTGCCCTACCTGGCGGGCCTATCCGCGCTCGCCGCCGCGCTGGGTGTCGCCGCGGTGGCGCTGCTGACCGGCGGCATGGTGGTGGGCCGGCTCACCGGCCGCCCGCTGCTGGCTTCGGGCCTGCGCCAGCTCGCCCTGGGCGCGCTGGCGGTCGGGGTGACGTTCGCCG
>DAIOWL010000840.1:0-3613 GCA_036758545.1 Streptosporangiaceae bacterium
GCCTCTCCCCAAGATCGCCGGACAAACGACGATCGTGCCGGAGGATGCGTATGCGCTGCACGGGCATGTCACCAGTCGTCGAGGCCTGGTCAACCTGCCGGACGAGCAATGCGCACGACTGGCCACCGGATCGGCTGCTCCAGGCCAAGGGCCAGACCACGGTGAGCGTCGTCATGCCCGCCCGGGACGAGGAGGCCACCGTCGGGGCGATCGCGACAGCGATCCGGAGTGCGCTGATGCAGGCAGTTCCCCTGGTGGATGAGGTCATCGTGGTCGACTCGCGGTCCGTCGACGGCACCGCGGCCGCGGCCCGGGCCGCCGGCGCGCTCGTCGTGTCCCAGGACGAGGTAACCCGGGGCTTGCCGCCGATGCACGGCAAGGGCGACGCGATGTGGGCCGGACTAGCCGTTGCCTCGGGCGACATCGTCGCGTTCATCGACGCCGATGTCGACCCGTTCGATCCGCGCTTCGTCACCGGCCTGCTGGGACCCCTGCTGACCGACCCGGCCATCTCGTTCGTCAAGGGCTTCTACCATCGCCCGCTGACGTCCGGAGGATACTCCGAGCCTGACGGCGGCGGCCGCGTCACGGAGGTGCTCGCCCGGCCGCTGCTCAACCTGTTCTGGCCCGATCTGGCCGGCTTCGTGCAGCCGCTGGCCGGGGAAGCGGCCGGCCGGCGGGAAGTGCTGGACCGGGTGCCGTTCGTGTCGGGCTACGGCGTGGAGATCGCGATGCTGGTGGATCTGCTCGACCTTGTCGGCCTTGACGCGCTCGCCCAGGTGGATCTCGGCGAACGTGCCCACCGCAATCAGGGCAACGAGGCGCTCGGCCGGATGGCCGCGCAGATCCTGCTGACCGCCTGGGCGCGGCTCGTGCGGGAGGGGCGGGCCGACGCGAGCAATCCGCTGCCGAGCGTGCTCACCCAGTTCCGGCGCGGGGGAGAACGGCCGCTGCCTCATCTTGGCCGCGAGATCGTCGTTTCTGACGTCGGCATCGACCAGCGGCCGCCGCTGATGACCGTGGATCTCCCGCGGCTGATGCCTCGGACGGCGGCCCGGTGACGCGCACGGTGCTGATGAACGCCGGCCCGTGGCTGCCGGTGCCGCCAGACGGGTACGGCGGCATCGAGAACGTGGTCGCCGCTCTCGTCCCGGAGCTGCGCAGGAATGGGATCCGCGTGCTGCTGGCCACGGTAGCCCAGAGCACCCTGCCCGCGGACGAGCGCCTGACGTCGTTTCCCGGCGGCCAGTTCGAGGTGCTGCAGCGTCCGTACAACCAGGTGTCCGGGGTGGCGCACGCCCACCTGCACACCGTCGTGCGCGCGCTGCGCGACCGGCACGACATCGACCTGGTGCACGACCACGTGGAGGTCGTGGGACTGGCGGTGCTGGCGGCGGCGGCGCTGGCACCTGCGATCCCGCCCGTGCTGCACACCCTGCACTGGGACCTGGGCAAGCACGCCGCCTTCTATTCCGGCCTTGACGCCGGGCCCCGGGTATGGGTCAACGGCGTGTCTGCGTCGCAGCTTGACCGGGCCCCGGAGGCCCTGCGCCGGCACTCGGCGGGATACGTGCACCTGGCCACGCCGCTGGCCGTCGGGGCTGACCGGCGCAGGCCGGCCGAGAAGGCCGGCCACGCCGTCGTGATGGGCCGGATCACTCCGGGCAAGGGCCAGCATCTAGCCGCCCGGCTGGCCCGCGAGTGCGGTTTCGACCTGGTGCTGGCCGGCCCGGTCGGTCCCTACCGGCAGCCGGCGGACCTGACGGCGGCAGGCACGGCCGCGGCCGCTAACCCGGACGTCCGCTACTGGGAAGACGAGGTGCGCCCGCTCGTTGACGGCGACCGGGTGCGATGGATCGGCACCGTGACCGGTAAGAAGCGGGACTCGCTGGTGGCGTCCGCGCGGGCCGCCCTGTTTCCGCTGCAGTGGGAAGAGCCAGGAGGGACGGCGGTAGTCGAGGCACTGGCCCTCGGCACCCCGGCAGTCGGGCTGGCCCGCGGCTGCCTGCCGGAACTCGTCGAGCACGGGCGCACCGGGTGGCTAGCGAAGTCGCCGGACGACCTCGCGGCGCTGATCCACGCGGCCGGGCGGATCGACCCGCGGGAGTGCCGTGAGCAGGCCGCCCGCAGGTTCACGCCCGCCGTGATGGCGGAGCGGTACGCCGACCTGTACGAGCAGGTGATCTCTGGATCCGTCCCGCGAGCGGGAAAAGCCGCTCCTGACCGCGCCCGGTAGGTATGTCAGCGGCCTGGATCCATGGTCCGGTCCCGCGTGCGCTGGACTTCTTCGACCCGGCGTTTCTCTGGGTCATCGAGTTTGCGGGTGTCGCGTAGTTCGGCGAAGGGCTCGGCGTCTTCTGGCAGCCCGGCGCGGATGGCGCGTTCGCGCTGAGCTTCGGCGTTGAACTCCGCTCCGAGCAGGATCGCGATGTTGGAAATCCACAACCAGACCAGAAAAATGATCACGGTGGCGAGCGCTCCGTAGGTCTTGTTGTAGGAACCGGCGAAGCTGACGTAAACGGCGAACAGTCCAGAGGCGATCAGCCAGATGACGACGGCGAGGATGCCGCCAGCCGAGATCCACCGGAAGGCGGGCTGCCTGACGTTCGGGCTGGCTTTGTAGAGCAGCGTGATCATCACGCTGACGATGATCAGCAGCACCGGCCATTTCGCGATGTCCCAGATCAGCACCGCGGTGCTGCCGATGCCGAAGGCCGTGCCGACCTGGTTCGCGATCGGTCCGGTCAGCACCACGATCGCGGCGGCGATCACGAGCATGACGACGAGCGCGCCCGTGGTCACCAGCCGGAGTGGAGCGGTCTTCCAGATCGGGCGGCCTTCGTCGACGTCGTAGATGGCGTTCGAAGCGCGCATGAAGGCCGCGACATAGCCCGAGGCGGACCACAGGGCGATCACCAGGCCGATGATCCCCGCGACACCTGCCACGCCTGCCTGGCCCTGAACCTGGGTGACGACACCCTTCAGGAAGGTGTGCACCCCGCCGGGGGCGACCTGACCGAGGTTATTGAGCACCTGCTGGGTCGTGGACTTGCCGAGCAGCCCGAGGATCGAGACCAGTACCAGCATCGCCGGGAACAGGGCGAGCACGCCGAAGTAGGTCAGCGCGGCGGCGCGGTCGGTGATGTCGTCGTGCTTGAACTCGCGGACCGAGCGCTTCAGGATGGCCAGCCACCCTGCCTTGGGCATGTCGGTGAGCTTCCTTGGCGCGGGTCCTGACCGTGCGGTCGATGCAGGGGCAGTGTCGTGCTTGCCGCTAGAGTCTGTTCGGCGGGCCATCATCGCTTCCCTCCCACGTGCCGATCTTGTCGCCGTCCCGGTCGATGGCGGTCTTGCCGATGGGCTGCGACGGCCCGAGTGCCTACCCCTCGTCACCACTTCAAACCGTTCTTTCAAATCCCGCGAGACGGTGCGCGAGCGGGCCAGGCCACAGCCTCAGGCTGCGTCCCACCCGACGACTTCGGAGCCGAGGCCGGCCGACCGCCTCGTCTTCGCTGGCGAGGACGCGGTGCAATGCGAGTGTCTCGGCGGGCAGACTCCACCGGGGAGCGAGGGTGCGCGCCGACCATATGTGACTGGCCGGGAAGAAGATGCG
>DAIOWL010000841.1:0-1470 GCA_036758545.1 Streptosporangiaceae bacterium
CCATCACGTAGAACTCGGCGCCGGTGACCGCGGTATCGGCGCAGTAGGCCACCGGCGCCGGGACGGGAACCGCCGTCGGAGCCATCGCCGAGATGAACCGCCATTCCCGGCTCACGTCGTGCGCGGTGCTCAGCACTCCCCCGGTGGGCGGGCGCCGCAGGGCGTAGGTGGCACCCGCGGCGCCGGTGATCCGGTAGGTCAGGTTCGAGCGCCCGCCCGAGACGAGCTCGAAGGTCACGGGTCCGGAACCCTGATCCAGGCCGTCGACGTGCCCGGCGAGCCAGCTCCCCACCCGGTCGGCGTCGATACCCGGCAGCGCCGATTCGGCCACCGGCTAGCTCACATACGCCTGTGGCCTGGCGGCCGGGAAGAAATCCCCGAGCGCCGCGGCCATCTCGGCGCGTACCGGCGCCCCGGAGATGACCACGTCGACCATGGTCACCGACGTGTGGGTGTGCCCGCGGGCCCGGGTGAGGCGGACCGGCACCCCGGCGGCCTCGAGGGCGCGCGCGTAGGCGACGCCCTCGTCGCGCAGCGGATCGAAATCCGCGGCGACGACGCAGGCCGGAGGCAGGCCGGCCAGCTCGCCGCGCAGCGGGGCGGCGCGGGGGTCGCCGCGGTCGGCCGGATCGGCGTAGTGATCCCAGAACCACTTCATCAGCGCCGTGGTGAGGATGTACCCGTCGCCGTTCTCCGCGTAGGACGGCCGGGTCAGGTCCGAGTCCACGGCCGGGCAGAACAGCAGTTGCCCGGAAATATGCGGGCCTCCGGCGTCGCGGGCCAGCTGGCAGGCGACGGCGGCGACGTTGCCGCCCGCGCTCCACCCGGCCACCGCGAGCTGGCCGGGGATGCCGCCCAGCTCGATGGCGTTGGCGTCGGCCCACCGCACGGCCGCGAAGGCGTCCAGCGCGGCGGCGGGGAAGCGCACCTCCGGGGCGTGGCGGTAGTTCACCGACACGATCACCGCGCCCGAGCGCGCGCACAGATCCCGGCACAGCGGGTCGTCCGAATCCAGGTTGCCGAGCACCCAGCCGCCGCCGTGGAAGTACACGACTAGCGGGCGCGGGCCCTCGGGCGGGCCGGCCGGGCGGTACAGCCGGTACGGCAGGTCCCCGTCCGGCCCGGGGATCACCCCGTCGGTGACCTCCCCCACCTCCGGACCCGGCGGGCGGTTGTCCGCGGTGGCCGCCATCAGGCCCCGCGCGTCGTCGGCCGACAGGGTTTCCATGGCCGGCAGGCCCAGCGCGTTCACGAACTCCATGACCATGGCGACGTCGGGCTGCATGCTGCGGACCACCCCGTCCCGGCACCGGTCTCCGCCCGGGCCGGTCATCCGGAACCCGAGGTAGTCCCGCGAGGCCACCTCGTCGCACGCCTGCCGGTACGCATCCACCCCGCCGATATAGGGCAGGAAGACGCGCGGCTTGCCGGGAACGTTGGCGCCCATGTACCAGGAGTTGGCGGTGGGAT
>DAIOWL010000841.1:1570-3606 GCA_036758545.1 Streptosporangiaceae bacterium
TCGACGAGCCGGACGTGCGGCAGGTTGAAGGTCTCGAAGTAGCCGGTATCGAGGCACGGCCGCTTGGTGCCGAAGTAGTGGCCCCGCGGGCAGAGCGCCTCGGCGGTCTCCGGGTCTTTCACCGTCGAGCGGATCTTCTCGCGGATCATCTCGGCCACGATGTCGTTAGAGGCCGGGTTTACGCCCTGGTCGGCGAAGACGTTGAGAATGCCGAACAGCTCTCCCTGCTCCCAGGCCGCCTCGAAGCGCTCCCGCCGGACCTCCTCGCTGGCGGTGCCGGCGAGCACGTCGGTCGGCTCGATGGGAACGCCGCCCCGGGACCACCGGGCATCATGGCGGTACGCGTCGCGGTCCCTGTCCAGCTGCGCCAGCCGGTCGGCCGGGGCCGGGCCGTTGTGCGCCGGGATGGAGAAGTTCGCGGTGCGCTGGAAGACCGTGAGCTGGCGGGCCTGGCGGGCGATGAGCGGGATGGACTGGATGCCCGACGAGCCAGTGCCGATGACCGCGACCCGCTGGCCGGTGAAGTCAACGCCCTCGTGCGGCCAGCGGCCGGTGAAGTAGACCGGCCCGGCGAACCGCCCGGCGCCGTCGATGTCGGGCGATTTGGGCACCGACAGGCAGCCCGTGGCCATGATGTAGTACCGGCACCGCACCTCCCGCCCGCCGTCGGTCGTGATCGTCCACCGTTCCTCCGGCTCGTCCCAGCGAGCCGAGGTGACGGCGGTAGAGAACTCGATGTCAGAGCGTAGCCCGTGGCGGTCGGCCACGAACCGGAGGTAGTCCAGGATCTCCGGCTGCGTGGCGTACTTCTCCGACCACGTCCACTCCTTCTCCAGCTCCGGGTCGAAGCTGAAGGTGTAGTCCGTGGTGGGAATGTCGCAGCGTGCCCCGGGATAGCGGTTCCAGTACCACGTCCCGCCGACATCGCCCGCTGCGTCGAAGACCTTCACCGACAGCCCAAGCTGGCGTAGCCGGTAGAGCATGTACAGGCCCGAGAAGCCGGCGCCCACCACCACCGCGTCGAATTGCCCGGGGACCGAAGCCGGCTTGTTCACGAGACGCTCCCTAGTCGTACCTGAACACCGTGGGAGCCTGCTTGGGCTCTGCGCTAACGCTAACTCAGTTACATAAGTGTGCAAATGCATGGGCCTGACGAAATCCTGCGGTTACTTCTTCGGTGCTCCCTCATCGCGGCGGTAGGCCGCTGCCAGCGAATCTCGAGTCAGCGGGCAATGGCCCAGAGCAGGAGACTCGCGATGAACACGATCACCTCGAACCTGACTACCTGCACGCTCGACATCACCGGCATGACCTGTGCGTCCTGCGTACGCCGGGTGGAGAAGGCGCTCGGCAAGGTGCCGGGCGTATCCGCCGCTCAGGTCAACCTGGCGACCGAGGCCGCCAGCGTCACTTACGACCCAGCCGCGGTCACCGCGGATGACCTGACCGCCGCCGTAGGCACGGCCGGCTACTCCGGCCTGCTACGGTCCGATGCCGAGCCTCCGGCCAGCACCGCGTCGTCGGCGCCGCCGCACGAGACCGCCGATGCCGGTGGCCGCCACGACGGAGAACTGACCCGGCTCAAGCGCAGGTGGCAGGTCGCGCTGGCCACCGGGCTGGGGCTGATGGTGCTGATGTACCTGCCGCTGAACATCGACGCCATGGACTGGCTGATGCCTGCCATCCTCGTACTCGCCACCGTCGTGCAGTTCTGGGCCGGGCGCGGCATCTACGCTGCCGCCTGGGCCGCGGCCCGGCACCGCGCCACCAACATGAACACGCTGGTAGCGCTCGGGACCGGTATCTCCTACGGGTACAGCGCGTTCGTCACCTTGTGGCCGGGGGTCGCCGAGCGGTGGGGCCTGCCGCTGCACGTGTACTTCGAGACTTCCCTGGTCATCATCGCCCTGGTCCTGATGGGCCGGTGGATGGAGACCCGGGCGAGGAAGCGCACCTCGGCCGCCATCACGGCGCTGGCCGGCCTGTCACCCAGGACGGCCCGGGTCCTCCGTGACGGCGGGGAACAGGACGTCCCG
>DAIOWL010000842.1:0-3601 GCA_036758545.1 Streptosporangiaceae bacterium
GTGGCCCAGGATGCGCTGGTCGACCAGGCTCGACGCCCAGATGACGATGTCGGCTGTGGCGATGGCGCGCGCCCCGCGCTGGGTAAGCAGATCCGGCGCGCCCGGGCCCGCTCCCACGAACACCACCCGTCCCTGCGGTTGGCTCCGTCCCTGCGGTTGGCTCCGTCCCTGCGGCTGGCTCCGTCCCTGCGGTCGGCTGCCGTCACGGGCTGGGGTGGCCTCGGTCCGTTGCTCGCCCGCCATGGCGCCCTCGCCAACCACGGCAATGTGACTCTGTAGTGGTTCTGACCACGGCGATGTGACATTGCCGTGGTTCGGGTTTGGCGCACCGGGCGGGGGTGGTGTCACTTCCGCCTCAGCGGTCGCTTGCGTCTCCACGGGGCCCGCGGCTAGGCCGGCGCCGGCGCCTGGGGCCCGGAGGGCCGGGACGATCAGAGTGGACAGGTAAGGAATGTCCGGAATGTCCGCTTGGGGGGTGGCGGGGCGTAGGGACTCGGGGCGGAGGAGTTGGGCGGCGGGGGCGATTAGCTCGTTTTCCAGGCCTAGGCGGGCGCCGATGATGGCGGCGTCTAGGCGGCCGGCGGCCTGGAGGCGGGCGGCCAGGACGGCGGGCGCGGGGCTGGCGGCGGCGCCGACCTTGTAGCCGACGACGGCGCCGCCGCGGGCCAGCGCCTGGTCCAGGGCGGCGATACCGGCGTTGAGCGGGACGAGCGTGACCGGTTCGGTGCCCTCGGCCAGCGAGATGCCGGCCCGGGAGGCCAGGTCCTGCATGGCGGTGATGCCCGCCACCGTCTCCACCGTCACCTCGGGCACGATCTCGGCGACCGCCTGGGCCAGGTAGCTGAAGGTCGAGTAGAGGTTCGGGTCGCCGAGGGTGCCGAACGCGACCGAATCGGCGCCCGCGGCGAACTCCTCCGCCACCGCGGCGGCGGCCGCCTGCCAGGCCGCGGCCCGCCGCGGCGTGACGCCGCCGGTGTCGTTCAGCGCGAACTCGAGGCGGCGGATCCGGTCCGCGCCGACGTAGGCGCGGATGATGGTCTCGGCGCGACCGGGTCCGGCAGGCTCCGCGCCGGCCTCGGCCAGGACCGGGACCAGCACCGCGTCGGCTTCGCGCAGCACCCGGACGGCCTTGACCGTGACCAGTTCCGGGTCGCCGGGCCCGACCCCGACGCCGATCAGGCGCCTCACGCCGCTCTGTCGTTTCATGCAGAGGGCACTTTCGCGCAGGCGGCGGTGAACCTGGCCGCCGCGGCCGGGTGGCCGGCCCAGTGGGTGTGCAGGTAGGAGGCCACGACCGACCCGGCCACGTGGCCCTCGACCGCGCCGGGGCCGAACCGCCAGGCAGGCTGGTCTCCGGCCGCGGGCACGGCCGCGGTGCGGTGGAACTCGTGGCCGCGCACCACCTCACCCGCCTGGGCCAGCACCGAATCCGTCACGGCCACCGCCTGCCGGTAGCCCAGGGTCAGCTTCGGCGTCATCGTCGCCCGCACGTCGAGGACGCCGCACATGGGCCGGTCGTCCAGCGTCCGGGCCAGGTAGAGCAGCCCGGCGCACTCGGCGGCGACCAGCGCCCCGCGGGCGGCCAGCGCCGCGACCTGGTCGCGCAGCCGCCCATTGGCCGACAGGTCCGCCGCGTGCAGCTCGGGGAAGCCGCCGCCGAGGATCAGCCCGGCCGTCCCTTCGGGCAGGTCCTCGTCTCGCAGCGGGTCGAACGGGGCCACCTGGGCGCCGGCCGCCTCGAGGAGTTCGGCCTGCTCGGTGTAGCCGAAGGTGAAGGCCGCGCCGCCGGCTATCGCGATCGTGGGCGCTGGGGTGGTGCGTGCGGCTGCGGGCGGCGGAGACCACGCGGGGCCGGGCAGCGCGGGGGCGCGGGCCGCCAGGGTGAGCAGCGCGTCCAGGTCGCAGGAGGCGGCGATCAGGGCGCCCATCCGGTCGATGGCCTGGCCGGCCATGGCGGCGCGCTCGGCCGCGGGGATCAGGCCCAGGTGCCGGGACGGCGTGACGATCCCCTCGGTCCGCCTGATCACGCCGTAGACCGGCAGGCCGGCGCCGGCCAGGGCGTCCCGGAGCAGCCGCTCGTGCCGGTCCGACGCGACCTGGTTGAGGATCACGCCGGCCACCGGGGTCCGCGGGTCGAAGCCGGCGAACCCCGCCGCCAGCGCGGCCACCGAGCGCCCGGCCCGGGCCGCGTCCACCACCAGCACCACGGGCGCGCCGAGCAGCCGGGCCACGTGCGCGGTGGAGCCAAAGTCGGGTCTGGCGGGGTTGGCGGGTGCAGTGTGGCTGGTGGGCATGACGGTGTTGTCGACGCCGTCGAACAGGCCCATCACGCCCTCGACGACGGCGACCTGCGCCCCGGCCGCGCCGTGCCGGAACAGCGGCGCGATCAGCTCCTCGCCGCACAGGAACGGGTCCAGGTTCCTGGGCGGCCTGCCGGTGGCCAGGGCGTGGTAGCCGGGGTCGATGTAGTCCGGGCCGACCTTGTGCCCGGAGACCGCCAGGCCACGGGCGCGCAGCGCCGCCATCAGCCCGCAGGCCACGGTGGTCTTGCCGCAGCCGGACGCCGGGGCGGCGATGACCAGGCGCGGGAGGGCTACCATTCGATGCCCTTCTGGCCCTTCTGGCCGGCGTCCATCGGGTGCTTGACCTTCGTCATCTCGGTGACCAGGTCGGCCGCCCCGGTCAGCCTGGGGTCGGCGTCCCGGCCGGTGATCACCACGTGCTGCTGGCCGGGCCGGGCGGCGAGCACGCCGATGACCTCGTCGACGTCCACCCAGCCCCACTTCATCGGGTAGGTGAACTCGTCGAGCACGTACAGCCGGTAGGTCTGCGCGGCCAGGTCGCGCTTGATCTGGGCCCAGCCCTCGGCGGCCTGCTCGGCGTGCCCGCCCGCGTCGCGCTGGATCCAGGACCAGCCCTCGCCCATCTTGTTCCAGCTGACCGCGCCGCCCTGGCCGGTCTCGCCGAGCAGCCGGAGCGCGCGTTCCTCGCCCACCCGCCACTTCGCCGACTTGACGAACTGGAAGACCCCGACCGGCCAGCCCTGGTTCCAGGCCCGCAGGGCCAGGCCGAACGCGGCGGTGGACTTCCCCTTGCCCGGCCCGGTGTGCACGATCAGCAGCGGGCGGTTCCGCCGCTGCCGGGTGGTCAGGCCGTCGTCCGGGACGTGCTCGGGGGTTCCCTGCGGCATCAGGCCACCCGCTCGCCCGCGAGGCGGCGGGCTATGCCGACCTCAAGTTCATCCATGCCCACCAGGGTCGCGCCGAGCCGGACCGCCAGGCGTTCGGCCAGGCCGAGCCGCAGGACCGAGGTTTCGCAGTCCACGACCACGCTGGCCGTCCCCGTCAGCAGGGCCGCGGCCCGGGCTAGATCGGCATCGCTGCCGCTGGTGGCGCGGCCGTCGGTGACCACGACGAGCAGGGCGCGGCGGCGGGGATCGCGCAGGCGTTCGGCGGCCAGGACGCGAGCCGCCCGGGCCAGGCCCGCGGCCAGCGGGGTCCGCCCGCCGGTGGCCAGGCTAGCCAGCCGGCGGGCGGCGGCCTCCACCGACGAGGTGGGCGGCAGCGTGAGCTCGGCCCCGGTCCCGCGGAACGTGACCAGG
>DAIOWL010000843.1:0-3599 GCA_036758545.1 Streptosporangiaceae bacterium
ACTGAGGCGATCGCGCTGGCGCCCTCGCCGGTGGCTGCGGCGACCCGCTTCATCGAGCCCGAATGGACGTCGCCGACCGCGAACACGCCCGGGATGCTGGTCTCGAACGGAAGCGGTCGGCGTCCGAGGGCGGCCCAGGCCGGGCCGAGGTCGCCGTCGTTCAGCTGGACGTCGGTCCGGATGAACCCATCGTCTCCCGCAGCGATCCCGGTCAGCCAGCTCGCGGCGGGTTCGGCGCCGATGAAGCAGAACAAACCCGAGCACGGCTGGGGCTGCGTGCTGTCCGCTGTTCGGTCGGTGATGCTGACTTCCTCGAGGAAATCGCCGCCATCTAGCCGGGTAACTTCGCTCCGGCACCGCACCGTCACCCGCGGATGGACCCGCAGCCGGTCGACGAGATAGGCCGACATCTCGGCCGCGATGTCCGGGCCGCGGACGACAAGCGAGACCTCACTACCTCGTCCGGCTAGGTACAGCGCCGCCTGACCCGCGGAGTTCGCGCCGCCGACCACCGTGACCGGGCTGCCCGTGCACGCCCGGGCTTCCAGTTCGGTGGCCGCGTAGTAGATGCCGGCGCCCTCGAAGTCGGGCCAGCGTTCTAGCGGCAGCACCCGGTAGCGGGCGCCGGTCGCGATGATAACGGCTTTGCTGTCAATGACTTCCCCGCCCTGCAGGTGCAGGCGGAGCAGGTTGCCGTTCCGGTCCGTGTCGAGCTTGACCGCCTGGCAGGGGCTGGCCAGCTGGGCCCCGAACTTCAGCGCCTGGAGCACGGCCAGGCCGGTCAGATCGACGCCGGACAGGCCGAACGGGAAGCCGAAGTAGTTCTCGATCCGGGAACTGGCCGCGGCCTGCCCGCCGGTGCCGACGCCGTCCAGCAGCACGGTGTCCAGGCCCTCGGACGCCCCGTAGACCGCGGCCGCCAGGCCGGCCGGGCCAGCGCCGACGATCGTGACGTCAACCGGCTTCGTGGAAGAACGACGGTAGCTGAGGCCCAGCTTCTCGGCCAGCTCGCCCGGCGTGGCCTGTCTCAGCGTGGCGCCGGGCATGACGACGGCGGGCAGGTCGTCCTCGGTCAGGCTGGAGGATTCCATCATCGCCTGGCCCGCGGGGGTGTCGGCATCAAACCAGAGGTGGATCAGGCGCTGCCGGGCGGCGAAGGTACGCAGCGCCAGCGCCGCCGCCGACCTGGCACCGCCGACGATCTCCACCGCCCGGGCGGCGGTGCTGCGCTGCAGCAGCTCCCGGCGGGCGATCAGCGCCTTGAAGACGATGTCGGACAGTTCGACGTCGTTGGCCATGAGCTGCCGCAGGCGCTCCGGCGACACCCGGTAGACCGTGCCGCCCTCCTTTACCCGGCACAGCAGGTAGACGTTCTGCCCGGTCAGCAGGTTCAGTTCGCCGATGAAGCCGCCCGCATCCACGACCGCGACGATCGCCGCGGGCACGTCAGCCGTCTCCGTCCGGACAACCTCCGCCGAACCCCGGTCGACCACGATCAGATCGACGTCTTCATCGCCCGGAGTGAAGAGCACATCGCCTGGACGAGTCTCCTGGGGCGTGCCGTAGGACAGAAGCCGGGCGAATAGCTCATCGCCCAGCCGTGGCGATGCGACGCTGGTCGGCACCAGCGGCTTGCCCAGCCGTCCGCGTGCATGGCTAGCGCGCAGCCGATCCAGATCATGTGGCGTGGCCCTGGCCACCGGCCTGGCCAGGCCGGCCTGGCTGAACATAGGGCCCCGCGCAGCCCAGGGCGCGGCGTCGGCACGCGACAGTTTCTTCATCGCCGTCACGCTTTCAGCTCTGCGGCCATCTGGTCAAACGTCTTGTAGTCGACGTCACCCTCAGCGGCGCCGGTATGGACGTTGCGGTCAGGGGCAGGCCGCCGGTGAACCGGTCTGCGGGGAGCGGGGTTGGCGAACCGTTGAACAGCGAACGAGCCGACGTCCGATATGCTCCCCAGTGCGGGAGAACGCAGGGGCCGCGGGTGACGTATTCATCCTGGGCAGACCTGCTCGTGACGACGCGGCCACCGGCCGCCCCGGCCTCGACTCAGCCGCTCGCCAACCCGCCTGTCCGCCGTAGGAGGCAGCCTGTGGCAGATACGATTCGACCGTACTCGGAGATCGACTACCTTGTCGCTGATCGCATAGCGACGATCACCCTTAGCCGCCCGGACCACCTCAACGCGTTCACTCAGGTGATGCGAGATGAGCTGATCGACGCCTTCGACCAGGCCGACTCCGACGATGATGTACGGGCCGTGGTCGTCACTGGCCGGGGACGAGCGTTCTGCGCAGGCGCCGACCTTTCTGCTGGCAGGGACACATTCAACGCCGACCGGCGCCAGCGATCTGGGGCGACGGCCAAGACCATCGACGGCGTGCCGCGAGACGGTGGCGGTCAGGTAAGCCTGCGTGTCGCGGCCTCACTCAAGCCGGTGATCGCTGCCATCAACGGGCCCGCGGTCGGGGTCGGTGTCACGATGACGCTCCCGATGGACATCAGGCTCGCCGCCGATAACGCGAAGTTCGGCTTCGTGTTCTCCCGTCGCGGTCTGGTCATGGAAGCTGCGTCCAGCTGGTTCCTCCCGCGAGTCGTCGGCATCAGCCAGGCCCTGGAATGGGTGACCACCGGCCGGGTCTTCGATGCTGCGGAGGCGTTGCGCGGGGGCCTGGTCGCCCGGACATACCCCGCCGATGAGTTGCTCCCAGCCGCGTACGCGCTCGCCAGAGAGATCGCTGACAATACCTCCGCCGTTGCGGTTGCCACCTCTCGTCAGCTGATGTGGCGCATGCTCGGCGCTGATTCTCCCTGGGAAGCGCACCGTCTCGACTCCAGGGGCATCTACGTGCTTGGCAAGGCGCCCGACGTCGCCGAGGGGGTTAGCGCGTTCCTGGAGAAACGACTGCCCCGTTTCCCGATGCGGATAAGCACTGATCTGCCCGACCTCGGACCCCAGTGGCCCGAGCCGCCGGGCTATCTCACGTAGCCTCGGGCCGTGACCTCGGGTTATCGTCGTCAACTCGCCCTGATTTCCGCCCTGTTCAAGCGTGCCGCACGCAGATGAGGTCTGGGTGGCCGAGACTTAACAGATGCCGGAATTCGTAGCCGATGTGGAGGATCCCCGGCTGGCGGACTACGCGCGGCTAACGGATATGAAGCTGCGCACCAGCATGGAGTCCGCGCAGGGGCTGTTCATCGCGGAGGGGACGAAGGTGATCAGCCGGGCTGTGGCGGCCGGCTATCCCGTGCGCTCGGTGCTGCTCGCCGAGCGCAGGCTGGGCGACCTCCCGGCGCTGCCCGCGACCGGCACCCCGGTGTACGTCGTTCCGGACGAGACCGCCGAGCGGCTCACCGGATACCGCGTCCACCGCGGGGCGTTGGCCTCGCTGCACCGCAAGCCGCTCCCGCAGGCCCAGGCGCTGGCCGCTGCTGCCCGCCGGGTGATCGTGCTCGAGGACCTCGTCGACCACGCCAACGTCGGCGCCATCTTCCGGTGCGCCGCCGCGCTCGGCGTGGACGCTGTATTCCTGTCGCCGCGGTGCGCGGACCCGCTCTACCGGCGCGCGGTGAAGGTCTCCATGGGCGCGGTCTTCGCC
>DAIOWL010000844.1:0-3598 GCA_036758545.1 Streptosporangiaceae bacterium
TCCCCGACGACGAGCGCGACGGCGCCACCGTCCAGCGGGATGGCGTCGAACCAGTCACCGCCGGCCGCCTGCTCCTGCCCGGCCACCAGGTACCGGGCCGCGATCCTGACCCGCGGCAGCACCGGCAGGGCGGTGGGCAGCAGGGCTTCCTGGAGTTCGGCCACGATCCCGGGGCCGCCCGCGATCCCGCGCCCGGCCGGGTCGCCGCGCTCGGCGGGCCGCACCACGGCGCCGCCGCGGGTCGGCTCGTCGTTGTCGTGCCCAGTACCTGGCACCGCCGCCTCCTGGTCTTCCCGCCCCTGGGCCAGTGAACTACCCCGGCAGGGGAGGCCAAACGGGTTAGACCCGCCCCGAGAGGGCAGAGGGGGCCGGGTACGCACGACCACGAGGGAAGGAACGGCAATGAGTGACACCGATAAGGCCAAGAACAAGGCCCAGGAGATGAAGGGCAAGGCCAAGGAGACCGCCGGCAAGACGGTCGGCAACGAGCGGCTCGAGGCCGAGGGCGCGGCCGACCAGGCCGGCGCCGACGTCAAGCAGGCCGGCGAGAAGATCAAGGACGCGGGCAAAAGCCTCAAGCCATGAACTGGTGTGGATCGCCGATTCCCGGGTACTCGGATCCCGACCTGGTGGCGGCCACGTTAAAAACCTTAGAAAGAGGAAAACAGCTCATGGGTATCATCTTGCTCGTACTCCTGCTCGCCCTGATCCTGGGCGGGCTGGGGTTCGCGATTCACATCCTGTGGTGGATCGCTCTTATCGTGCTGGTGATCTGGCTCATCGGGTTCGTCGTGCGCGTCGGCGAGGGCGGATCGCGGGGTCGCTGGTACCGCTGGTTACCGGGCCCCCGCGGCTAGCACAGCGGCTAGCCCGCGGTGGCTTCCGGTTTACCCAGCTCACCCGGCTCACTGGCTCCGGGGCCGTTCGCGGCCCCGGAGCCAGTTCCGGCCAGGGCGGCGACCGCCTCCCCGACGGTGTCGTACATCGGCAGCCGGTCGGCCAGGCCGGTGATCCACAGCGCCTTGGTGTAGCGGTAGCGCGCGCCGGCCAGGAAGAACACTCCGCCCTCTTCCACCTGCCGCCGCCAGTGCGTCACGATCACGGACAGCGCGGTGGTGTCCATGAAGTCCACCGCGGACATGTCGAGGATCACCTGGTCGCTCGCTGCCGCGGCTTCGGACAGGCGATCGTCGAACCGCTCGCTCGAGGTGATGTCGAGCTCGCCGTGCGCGCTCACGACCACGGCGGTGCCGTGGGTTTCCATCGAGAAGCGTAGCTCGGCCACTCTGCGCTCCCACAGGCTCGGCTCGGACGGGGTAGACACCCAGAATCGTATTCCCGGACCCGGTCTCGTGCCGCGATACCGGGACCGTTAGCCCGGATGTACTGTTGGGCGGTACATGCGAAGCCGCCCACCGGATGTATAGGAATGCGTACTCATGGACGTTGATAGCAGCCAGCGGCGGATGGCCGCGTACATGCGCGACCACCAGGACAAGGTCGTGGGCCGCTGGAGCGAGCTCGTGGCCGCTGGCCTGCGCGGCCGGAGCTCGGCCGCCGAGCTCCGGCGCGATCTCGACGACCTGTACTCGCTCCTGGTCCGCGCCATGTCCGGCGAGGACGAGCAAGCGATCGGCGAGCTCAGGGCGGCCCTAGCCGAGCTGTCCGGGTCCCGCGCGCGGAACGGCTTCACCCCCACCGAGACGGCGCTCGGCGTGTTCGCGGTCAAGGACGCGGTCTACGAGCTGGTCGCCGACGCCGCCGACCTGGTCCCCGAGTACCTAGCCTTCTCCCGGATGATCGACGATCTCGGCCTGCATACCTTCGAGACCTACGCGGCGGCCCGGGAGCAGATCATCGCCGACCAGGCCGATGCCATGCTCGAGCTGTCCACCCCGGTGATGAAGCTGTGGGAGGGCGTCATCGCGGTGCCGCTGGTCGGCACGCTCGACTCGGCGCGCACTCAGCTGGTCATGGAGAAGCTGCTGGAGACCCTGGTCGCGACCGGCGCGGATCACGCCGTGCTGGACATCACCGGGGTGCCCACGGTGGACACCGAGGTGGCCCAGCACCTGCTCAAGACCGTCAGCGCGGCGCGCCTGCTCGGGACCGAGTGCATCGTCAGCGGCATCAGGCCGCAGGTGGCGCAGACGATGGTGTCGCTCGGCATCGAGTTCGGCGACATCGCCACCAAGGCGACGCTGGCCGACGCGCTGGCGCACGCGCTGAACCGCAGCGGCCAGCGGATCGAGAAGCAGAGTCCCAGGCAGCCGGGTCCCGCCTGATGGACCGCGTGCCGATCAGCAAGATCGGGACGACGCTCTTCGTCTCCATCCAGATCGACCTGCAGGACGAGAGCGTCGTCCGGCTCCAGGAAGACCTGGCGGACGAGCTGTCCGCCACCGGCGCCCGCGGCGTGATCATCGACATCACCGCGGTGGAGATCGTGGACTCCTTCATCGGCCGGATGCTGGCCACGATCGGGTCGATCTCGCGGCTGTTCGACGCCGAGACAGTCCTGGTCGGGATGCGCCCGGCGGTGGCGATCACGCTCACCGAGCTCGGCCTGTCGCTGCGCGGTGTCCGCACCGCGCTGAACGCGGAGAAGGGCCTCGCGCTGCTGAACGGAAGCGCTTGATGGATGAGCTGCCGATCAGGACCGGAGACGATGTCGTCCGCGTCCGGCAGCAGGTGCGGGTGGTGGCAGCCAAGAGCGGATTGTCCCTGGTCGACCAGACCAAGGTGGTGACGGCAGCCAGCGAGCTGGCCCGCAACGCGCTGGTGCACGGCGGCGGCGGCGTGGCCCGGGTCGACGTGGTCACGTCCGCCCTCGGCCGGAACGGCATCAGGATCGGCTTCACCGACGAGGGCCCCGGGATCGCCGACGTCGACCTGGCCCTGACCGACGGCTGGACCTCGGGCGACGGCCTCGGCCTGGGCCTGTCCGGCGCCCGGCGGCTGGTCGACGAGTTCGAGCTGACCTCCAAGCCGGGCGGCGGCACGAGCGTCGTGGTCGTCAAGTGGTCCCGCTGAGCTGGCCGCTCCAGGCCCCGCCGCCGCAGGACATGCGGTGGGTCAGGGTCGAGGACGCCAGCGCGGTGCCGGCTTGCCGCAAGGCCGTCCAGATTATGGCCGAACGGTTGCGGTTTCCCGCCTCCCGCATCGGCCAGCTCGCGATCGCGGTCACCGAAGCCGCCTCCAACCTGCACAAGCACGCCGAGCAGGGGTCGCTGCTGCTGTGCGTCAACCGGGACGGGCCGTCGCCCGGCATCGACATGGTCACGATCGACGCCGGGCCGGGCGTGCGGGACGTGAGCGCGGCCGTGCGCGACGGCCACTCCACGGCCGGGAGCCTGGGCATCGGCCTGGGCGCGATCCAGCGGCTGGCCGATTCTGCCGACCTGTACTCCCTGCCAGGCCGCGGCACATCCCTGGTCGCCCGGTTCCGCGGGGTACCGGCCGCAGGGCCACCCGCGCCCGAAGGCCGCTGGGCCGGACTGGTCCGGCCGATCACCGGGGAGACTGAGTGCGGCGACGCCTACGGAGCGGTCCAGGCGGATGGCGAGGTCACCGCCGTGCTGTGCGACGGGCTCGGCCA
>DAIOWL010000845.1:0-2300 GCA_036758545.1 Streptosporangiaceae bacterium
AACGCCGTCAATCGCATGATCGAAGAGGGACTCAAGGGCGTCGAGTTCATCGCGATCAACACTGACGCGCAGGCGCTGCTTATGAGCGACGCCGACGTCAAGCTCGATGTCGGCCGCGAGCTCACCAGGGGACTGGGCGCCGGGGCCAATCCCGATGTCGGTAACAAGGCGGCCGAGGATCACCGCGAGGAGATCGAGGAGGTGCTCAAGGGCGCCGACATGGTCTTCGTCACGGCCGGCGAGGGCGGCGGCACCGGCACCGGCGGCGCGCCGGTGGTCGCGAACGTCGCGCGGTCCCTGGGCGCCCTTACCATCGGCGTCGTGACCAGGCCGTTCGGCTTCGAGGGCAAGCGCCGCCTGGTGCAGGCCGAGTCCGGCATCGAGAAGCTGCGCAGCGAGGTCGACACGCTGATCGTCATCCCGAACGATCGGCTCCTGTCCATCTCCGACCGGCACGTGAGCGTCCTCGACGCGTTCAAGGCCGCCGACCAGGTGCTGCTCTCAGGTGTGCAGGGGATCACCGACCTGATCACCACGCCGGGGCTGATCAACCTCGACTTCGCCGACGTGAAGTCGGTCATGTCCGGCGCGGGTTCGGCGCTGATGGGCACCGGCTCGTCGCGCGGCGACGACCGCGCGGTCGCCGCGGCCGAGATGGCGATCTCCAGCCCGCTGCTGGAGGCCAGCATCGACGGCGCGCACGGCGTGCTCCTTTCTATTCAGGGCGGTTCGGACCTCGGCTTGTTCGAGATCAACGAGGCGGCTCAGCTCGTCTCCAACTCGGCCGCGGTCGATGCGAACATCATCTTCGGCGCGGTCATCGACGACGCCCTCGGCGACGAGGTGCGGGTGACGGTCATCGCGGCAGGCCTGGACCAGGAGCGCGCCGGCCGCGGCTCCGCCGACGCCGGCGGCTCCTCATTCAGTGTCAGCGCATCGGCCAGCCCTGCGCCCGCGCCGGTGCCCCCGCCCGCCTCCTCTGCCGCTTTCACGGCACCGCGGCCCGCGCCGAGCGCGCCCGCTAGCCTGGCCACCCCGGAGACGAGCGACGACGCGCCGCCCGCGACCGGCCACGGCGGCAACGGAAGCGTTCCGGCCGTCCCCGAGGCCAGCTTCGCTTCGGCGGCTGGCTCTATTCTTAGTGCGCCGGTGCCCGGCGACGGGTTCACCGCGTCCTCCGACCGCGCGGCCGAGGTCACCACCCCTGCCTACGAGATACCGGAGACGGAGCCGGCGCATCGCGAGAGCTCCAGGGGCCCCGGCCAGCCGGAGCGGGTCGCCGTGACCGCGGACGCCGGGGACTCCGCCTCGCACCGTCCGGCGCACGCTGAGGCGGCGGGCAAGACCTTCGACGTCGCCACCACCCGCCGCCGCCCCGTCGTCTTCGAGGAGGACGACGACCTTGATGTTCCCGACTTCCTGAAGTGACCGACCCCGGCCGGCGGGAAGAACTCGCCCTGCGCCTGGCCGAAGTCCGCGGCCGTATCGCTAAGGCGTGCGAGGCGGCCGGCAGGCAGGCCAGCGAGCTGACGCTGGTCGCGGTGACCAAGACCAGGCCCGCGTCCGACGTCCGGCTGCTCAGCGAGCTGGGCGTGACTGACATCGGGGAGAACCGCGACGCCGAGGCGGCGCCGAAGGCCGCCGAATGCGCCGACCTGAATCTCACCTGGCACTTCATCGGGCAGCTGCAGACGAACAAGTGCGCCAGCGTGGCCCGGTACGCCAGCGTCGTGCATTCGGTGGACCGGTTGCGGCTGATCGGGGCCCTCGGCAAGGCCGCGCGACGAGCCGGGCGGGTGATCGAGTGCCTGGTCGAGGTGAGTCTGGACGGCGATCCGGCCCGCGGCGGGGCGGTCGCGGGGGACGTTCCGGCCCTGGCCGAGGCGCTGGCGGCCGAGGAGGGGCTGGTGCTCGGCGGCGTGATGGCCATCGCGCCGCTGTCCATGCCGCCGGCTGACGCGTTCGCGCGGCTGAGGGTCAGCGCGGCCGCCGTGCGCGAGGTCAGGCCGGGTGCCACGGTGATCTCGGCCGGGATGAGCGGCGATCTGGAGGCCGCTGTCGAAGCCGGCGCGACACACCTGCGAATCGGTACGGCGTTGCTCGGCGATCGGGGGCCGCGTGTCGGGTAATGTCCCACGCGTGAGGCCGAAGCGGCAGGCGACGACGGGTGCAGGCTGGGAGGATTGAAGGATGGCCAGTGCCATGCGGAAGATGGCGGTCTACCTCGGCCTCGTTGAGGACGATCACCGCTACCAGGACAAGTACGACTCCTACGGTGAGTACGAGGACTACGACGATCA
>DAIOWL010000845.1:2400-3591 GCA_036758545.1 Streptosporangiaceae bacterium
CGTACTATTGGGGAACACTTCCGCGAAGGCACTCCGGTGATCATGAACCTGACCGAGATGGTCGACAGCGACGCCAAGCGTCTGGTCGACTTCGCGGCTGGGCTGATCTTCGGCCTGCGCGGGAGCATCGAGCGTGTGACGAACAAGGTCTTCCTGCTGTCGCCGGCCAACGTCGAAGTGACCGCGGAGGACAAGGCTCGCATCGCAGAGCGCGGCTTCTTCAACCAGAGCTAGGCCGGCCCGGTCGGCAACCCCGCCGGGAATCACAGGGACAGGGTGGATTCGTGCAGTACCTGAGGGAAGTCCTCACTTATGTGCTGACGATCTACCTTGTGGTCCTGATCGGCAGGATGATCTTCAGCTGGGTGCAGGTTTTCGCCCGCGACTGGCGTCCGTCAGGCATACTGCTGGTGATAGCTGAGGGTATCTTCACGATTACAGATCCGCCCCTGAAGCTCCTGCGCCGCTTCATCCCGACCTTCCGGCTCGGCATGGTGGCCCTGGACCTCAGTTTCATGGTTCTGTTCATCGTGATTCTGATCCTGCTTGAAGTGGTCGTGCCGCGCCTTTGATTCGGGTACCGTCGTGAGGAACACGGTCCAAGTGCGCCGAGGAGACGAGATGCCGCTGACGCCCGCGGATGTGCGGAACAAGCAGTTCAGTACGACCAGGCTCAGGCCAGGCTACGACGAGGAAGAGGTTGACGCCTTCCTTGACGAGGTCGAGTCTGAGCTCGACCGGCTGATCCAGGAGAACGAAGAGCTCCGGGCCAAGCTGGCGGAATGCCTGCGCGGTGGCAAGTCTGCGGTACCCGCGCTGAGCTCCCCGCTGTCGGACCCGAAGCCTGAAATGATGGCGCCCGAGCGGATGGAGCCGGAGCGCAGGCAGCCCGAGCCGGTCATGATGGGCGGGATGCCGCACATCGAGGACAACATGGACACGGCCGCCCGCGTGCTCTCGCTGGCGCAGCAGACTGCCGACCAGGCCATTGCCGACGCCCGCCGGGAAGCCGACGAGACCCTGGGCCGCGCCCGCCGCGAGGCGGACGAGGTGCTCACCAAGGCCCGTCGCCAGGCGGAGCAGATCACCGGCGACGCGCGAGCCCGGGCCGAGAGCCTGGAGCGCGACGCGCAGGAGCGGCACCGCCAGGCCATGGGTTCGCTGGTCCAGACCCGCGAGGAACTCGAGCGC
>DAIOWL010000846.1:0-3582 GCA_036758545.1 Streptosporangiaceae bacterium
GGCGCACGAGGTGGCCGGCGGCAAGTGGCTGCTCACCGGGGGCGGCGGATACCAGCTGGTACAGGTCGTGCCCAGGTCGTGGACGCACCTGCTCGCCGTGGCTTCGGGTGAGCCGATCGACCCGGCGGCGCTGGTGCCGGAGGCCTGGCGGGCGCTGGCCGCCGGGCGGACCGGCGAGGGCGCGCCGACCCGGATGACGGACGGCGCCCCGGCCGAGTTCATTCCGGTCGGCGCGGGGATCGATCCGGCCGACCGGGTCGATGCCGCGATTATGAACACATGCCGGGCCGTATTTTCCTGGCACGGCCTGACCTCTCCGATGTGACCCTGTCCTCTCCGAGGAAACGGTGTCCTCTCCGATGAGACGACGCCCTCTCCGAGGGGACAGCCAGCGATGTGACGAGGCAACCATGTGACGCAGATGCAAATGAACGTGCACGCCGGTCGGCTGGCCGTTTTCCTGACGCAATACTGTTCTCTGATGACAGATGACAGGTGAAAAACCTAGCCGGAAGACGCAGCTCAGTACCGGGAACCGTGATTTCGCGAGCGGCGTCCGGGGCATTGCTGCCAAGAAGTAACAACAATGAAGCTATGGACGGGGTTGCTCTTTTCTCAGCGGGACTTACTCTGGAGACGTACGTGACTGGTGCGCCGAATCCCGTCAAGTGCTCGGCTTCGTACGGAAGAGGCTAACTCGATGGCAAGCGAAACCCCCCTAAGCGACGTCAGGTTTTTGACCGTCGCCGAAGTGGCCTTGATCATGCGCGTGTCGAAGATGACCGTGTATCGGCTGGTCCACTCCGGCGAGCTGGAAGCGATCCGCGTCGGACGCTCCTTCCGGGTACCGGAAGCAGCGGTCAACCAGTATCTGAGAGGCGCCTTCGTCGGCACCGGCTGAACCGGCCCACGGGCCGCGCCGACCGATCCGGACCCCCGCGGGGGTCCGGCTGGCATGCGGGCGCACGGCGGAAGAGGCTGCCGTGCGGCCCGGCCGGCCGCGGGACGTTCCCTCCCGCGGTCCCCTCTGCCTGGGCGCATGACCGGGACTGGCTGCGCTAGCATGCCGTTTCGGGGGTAACCTCTAACGTTGGGTGTGTATCTAGCCGCCCTCACCGGGCGAGCGCGTTGGCGTGCCCGTCATCCGCAGTGCCTAAGAAGGGTGGCCTCATGGGGTCTGTGATCAAGAAGCGGCGCAAGCGCATGGCCAAGAAGAAGCACCGCAAGCTGCTCAAGAAGACCCGCATCCAGCGTAGGAACAAGAAGTAACGACTCCTTGGTCCCGGTCCCGGCCCCGCCGGGCATCGGGCACCATAGGGGTTG
Source organism: Streptosporangiaceae bacterium (assembly GCA_036758545.1). GTDB lineage: Bacteria > Actinomycetota > Actinomycetes > Streptosporangiales > Streptosporangiaceae > Palsa-504. The sequence continues at coordinate 1,324 of DAIOWL010000846.1, forward strand.
ATGTCTCTTCCTGTCCTGGTCGGCTTCGCGGGCGTGCTGGTCGCGGCCGTGGCTACCGGCCTGCTCGCCGGGCGGTGCGTCCGCCAGCCGCGGGTCGGGTTCATCGTGTGGACGGCCGCCACCCTGGGGCTGACCATCGCGCTCGCCGCGCAGAGCATGGGCTTCGCCAGCGGGTTCGGCCCGGCGACATTCCGCGCCGTCCAGTTGCTCGCGCTCCTGCTCGCTCCGCTGTGGCTGGCCTGGGGCCTGGTCGAGCTGGCCGTCGGCAGCGACGCCGCCAGGTTCGGCATGCGGCTGGTCTCCGCCGCGCTGTCCGTGGTGGCCTCGGTCATCCTGGCCACCGACCCGCTCACCGCGCAGCCGTTCAGCAAGGACTGGCCGCTCACCGCGACGCACTTCCAGCCGGTATCGCGCGACGCGCTTGACGTGGTGCAGGTCGTGGCCGTCGCGGTCGCGGTGGTGATCGCGGGGCTGGCCGCGGTGCGGGCCGGCCGGAACCCGGGGCCGGCCGTGGACTCGGGCTCGGCCCAGGGCGCGGGCTCGGTCCGGGACCCAGGGTCGGCGCTGACGGTGGTCGTCCCGGTCGCCCTGGCCGTCCTCATGACCGCCGGGCAGCGCTTCGCGCTCCCGGCCAAGGTGGCGTATCCGCTGCTCAGCATCGTGGCGGCGGCGCTGGTGTGGTTCGCAGTCAGCAGGGTCGGCGAGGTGCCCAGGCGGGCGGCCGGCGACGGGAGGGGAGAGGGCATGCGGGACCCGCGGGACAAGCCCGGCGACGAGTACTGGCCCGATGACCGGGCGGCCGGTGAGTACCCGCCCGAAGGGCAGTACGTAACCTACGGCCAGGGCCGGCCGGGGTCTGCCGGGCCGCGGGGTGATTTTCCCGGCGCGCCTCCGGGCGGTGGCGCGCCTGCAGGGGGTGGCGCGCCCGCGAGGGGTGGCACGCCTGCGGGGGGTGGCGCGCCTGCGGGCCGCGGGGTGCCCGACGGCGACCGGGGCAGGCGTCCGGGACCGCCGGAGCGGCCGTACCGCGGGTCAGGGCCGGGCGGGTCCCGGGAACCCGCGGCCGACGAGTGGCCCGGCACGCAACCGGCCCCGCTGCCCGGATCCGAGGCCGGGGTCACCGAATCCGGCCTGGCTGGCGCGGTTGGTATGGCTGGCGCGGCCGGTCTGGCTGGCGCGGCCGGCCTGGCCGGGTCGCCGGCCGTCGCGGCGTCGCGGCCGTATGGCCGGATCCAGATCTTCACGCTGCTCGAGGACAGGGTCACCGACTTCGACCGGCTCGCCGAGGAGGCGGCGGAGTACGTCAGGACCGGCGAACCCGACACGCTGGTGTACGTCATCCACCTCGTGCCGAACGCGCCCCTGCAACGCATCTTCTACGAGGTCTACCGGGACCGGGCCGCATTCGACAGCCACGAGAGCCAGCCGTACATGCAGCGCTTCGTGACCGAGCGAAGGACGTCCGTGCTCGCCACCAACGTGATCGAACTCCGGCTCAAGTACGCCAAGGTCGCGCCGCTGCCCGGACCGCAGCCGCCCGCGCCGGTACCTGTCGCATCGCTCCCGGCAGCATCGCCGCGGGGGATGCCGGGGGTCCCGGTGCCGCAGCGAGCCAGGCCGTTGCCCCCGCCTCGCCCGCAGCGTTCCGACCAGCCGCGGTACGACCGGCCGCCGTACGAGCGGCCCGGATATGCCGAGCCTGGATATGCCGAGCCCGGGTACGACCAGTCGCGCGGCGGCCGGGAACGCTATGACGAGCGGCGGCCCGACCAGCGGCAGATTCCGTCGGGCCGGCCTTATGGCGGCTAGCGTGGCACGGATCACACTGCTCGGCCGACCGGGCTGTCACCTGTGCGACGACGCGCGGACCGTGATCGAACGGGTAGCCGCCGACCTCGGCGTCGGCTGGGAGGAACGCGACATCACGGCGTCGCCCGACGACATGCGGGAGTACTGGGACAAGATCCCGGTCACCCTCGTCGACGGAGTACAGGTCGACTTCTGGCGGGTGAGCGAGGCCCGGCTCCGGGCCGCGCTCGGCTAGCGCGGGTCCTTCATCGGAACCCCACCAGCACCGCCTGTCACAGCCGCACCCGCGCGGGCAGCCCGCGGCGCAGTCCCGCCGCCGGACGTCACTTTGTGAATTGATGCACAAAGGCGTACCGTGGAAATGACGTCGGCTGACGCGGGCTCTTACCGCCGCCTGATCCCAACCCCGAGAGCCCAACCCCAGGAGCGCTGCCGCGATGCACAGTAACG
>DAIOWL010000847.1:0-3580 GCA_036758545.1 Streptosporangiaceae bacterium
CGCCCGCCGCGTCGTCCACGTGCACGAAGCTGCTCACGTCCCCGTCCGCCGCCAGTTCCCCGCGCGCCGCGGTGTCCGCCATCATCCCGCCGCGCGAATACCAGGTGCCCGGCCCGTAGAGCAGCCCGTACCGCAGCACCACCCACTCCGCCGCCTCCCGCACGGCGCCCTCCAGGGCCGACACCCCCTGCACCGTCCGCAGCCGGCTCCCGGAAGTCCCCAGGTCCAGCGGCACGTCCTCGGTCGCAGGAACCGAACCGGCCTCGTACACCCAGGCGATGCTCTGCGCCACCACCCGCCGGACCCCCGCCGCCAGCGCCGCGTCCACGAGGTTGCGCGTCCCGGTGACCCGCATCTCGGTATTGGCCTGGCGGTTCCCGCCCTTCAGGTCGGTGAGCTGGTGCATCACCACGTCGGGCGCGGCCAGCGCCACCGCCCGCCGCACCCCGTCCGCGTCGAACACGTCGCCCCGCACGGCCTTGGCGCCGAGACTCCCCAGCCAGTCGGCGTCAGCGTCCCGGCGCACGAACCCCGTCACCGAGTGCCCCCGCTCGCGCAGCAACGGCACCACCCGCCGCCCGATGACCCCCGTCGCCCCCGCCAGAAAGACCCGCATCACTAACTCCTTATCGCGGTCGCGGCGCCCGCCGGTCCCGCCGCTGCTCGAGTTCCTCGTCGTCCACGTAGACGAGCATCTCCTGTCCCGGCGCGCACAGCATCACCACGACGAACCGGCTCCGGCTCGCCCTCGAGCTCGAAGATCATCTCGCCCTCGAGCATGTAGCCGAAGACAGGCCCGGAATGACGGTGCGGCGGGCTGCCAGGATCCCCAGGTGGCAGATCGAGCCGAACGGTCATGGCTTCCACGCCCTCAGGAACGAACGGGGGCTCCTGCGAACCCAATATCGTCATCACCGTGTTGGTTTTCGTTACTGTCATGCCAACCACGCTAGTCAGGCCGGCAGGGTTTCGCGTTTCCGCACGCTGCCGTCTTCCATGACGTCGCCGCCGTCGCAGCACCACTGCACCCGGCCGCCCTCGAACTGCTCGTTGTACAGCGCGGCGTACAGCCCGCGCTGCCGGAGCAGGTCCCGGTGCGACCCCGACTCCACCACCTGCCCGCCGTCGATGACGTTGATCACGTCGGCGTTGACGATGGTGGACAGCCGGTGCGCGATCGCGATCGTGGTCCGCGACCCCATCAGCGCGTCGAGCGCCTTCTGTACCTCCCGCTCGCTGGCCGTGTCCAGCGCCGACGTCGCCTCGTCCAGGATCAGGATGCGCGGGTCGTGCAGCAGCACCCGGGCGATGGCCAGCCGCTGCTTCTCCCCGCCGGACAGCCGGTAGCCCCGCTCGCCCACCACGGTGTCGTAGCCCTCGGGGAACTCCATGATCCGGTCGTGGATGTACGCCGCCCGGGCTGCCTCCTCGATCTCGGCCTGGGAGGCAGACGGCCGGCCGTAGTGCAGGTTGGCCAGGATCGTGTCGTGGAACAGGTAGCTCTCCTGGGTCACGAACCCGATGACGGCGGCCAGCGAGGCCTGCCGGGCCCGCCGCACGTCGACCCCGTCGATCTCGATCGCCCCGCCGGTGACGTCGTACAGCCTCGGTATGAGGTAGCTGATCGTGGTCTTCCCGGCCCCGCTCGGTCCCACCAGCGCCACCAGCTGCCCCGGGTCGGCCTCGAAGCTGACCCCCCGCAGCGCGTCCTCGGAGACCCCCGAGTACCGGAAGTGCACGTCGCGCAGCGCCACGTGCCCGCCGCCATCCGCGGACGGCAGGTCCACCGCGTCGGGCGCGTCGGTGATGTCCGGCTTCAGGTCCAGGTACTCGAAGATCCGGTCGAACAGGGCCAGTGACGAGCGCAGCTCCACCGAGACCTGGAGCAGCTGCCCGATCGGGAAGTACAGCCGGGTCTGCAGCGTGGTGAAGGCCACGATGGTGCCCGCCGAGATCGGCTGGCCGTTCGCCAGCAGCAGCCCGGCGATCAGGTAAACCGCCGCCGGGGTGATCGACAGGAACGACTGCACCACGGCGTAGAAGCCCTGGCCGATCATCTGCTGGCGGACTTCCAGGTCGGCCAGCCGCTGGTTCTCCCGCCGGTACCGGCCGATATCCCGCCCCTGGTTCCCGAACACCTTGGCCAGCAGCACCCCGGACACCGACAGCGTCTCCTCGCTGATGGCGCTCATCGCCGCCAGCGACTCCTGGGTCGACCGCGACACCCGGCGGCGCCGGTCACCGACCGCCTTGGTCAGCCAGAAGAACGCCGGCACGGTGATGACGGCCACGATCGTGAGCTGCCAGCTGAGAATGATCATCGCGACGATGGTCGAAATGAAGATGACGACGTTGGCCAGGATGCTCGAGGCCGTGGTGGTGACCACGGTCTGGACGCCGCCCACGTCGTTGGCCAGCCGGGACTGGATCTCGCCGGTCTTGGTGCCGGTGAAGAAGGCCAGCGACAGCGTCTCCAGGTGCGAGTAGAGCTGGTCGCGCAGGTCCCGCATGACATGCTGCCCGACCATGGTCGTCTCGTAGGTCTGCAGGATTCCGATGGCGCCGTTGATGATCGGGACGGCCGCCATGACGCCGACCAGGATGTACAGCAGCTCCAGCTTGGGGCCGCCCGGGACGAACAGCGCGTCGTTGAACACCGCCTGGATGAGCAGCGGGTTGACGATGCCGATCGTCGAGGTCAGCACGATGAGGCCGAGCACGACCGTCACCCGGCCGCGGTACGGCCGGAACAGCGGTATCACCCGCCGCGCGGTGTTCCGTCCCATCCCTCCACTATCGCACCGGCGATCGTCAGCGGACCGGGGCGCGGCCGGGCTTCCAGCCGGCCCACCGCTCCGCGATCTTCCCGTCCGCGATCCGGAAGATCACGATGGCGGCGAGCTCGACCGGCTGGCCGGTCGGCGGCCGTCCGAGCATGGGACCGGTGTTGGTGCCGTGCAGGGTCCACCGGATCGTGACCCGGTCCGCCTCCGCGATCAGGTCGTCGATGGTGAAGCGCAGGTCGGGGTGCGCGCCGTGCATCGTCGTAACGACGTACTCGGCGCCGTCGAGGCCGGCCGGCTGCCCGGGCAGCGGATCGTGGTCGACCCAGTCCGGGGCCACCAGGTCACGCAGGCCGGCCGCGTCGCCGGCCGGGATCACCTTTTCGAACACGGAACGGATCAGGTCTTTGTTCGCGTCCAGGCTCATCGTGTGTCCTTTCGTCATCGCCGGGCCGCCGCCGCAGCGGGCGCGAAGATCCGCGCGTGGTCAGTTGCGTAGGAGGCGAAGGCGCGGGGGGCGTTTCCGGTAAGCGTCTCGACGGCCGGGCTCACCTGTGCGCCCACGCCCTGCCGTAGCCTGGCGAACATCGCGACGATCTGCTCCGCGACGAAGCCGGGCATGCCGTCACCGATCATGGCCTGGTAGGCGGCGTCGCCGGGGATATCGACGAACTCCACCCGGTTCCGCGTCGCCGCGGACAGCCCGGCGGCCACCTCGTCGTAGGTGATCGCGCGGGGTCCGGTGAGGAGGTAGGTTTGCCCCTCATGGCCTGCGCTGGCCCCATGACCTGGGCTGC
>DAIOWL010000848.1:0-3579 GCA_036758545.1 Streptosporangiaceae bacterium
CACCCGGATCGGCGCCAGCCCGGCGCCGCGCAGCCCCAGCGCCGCGGCCGCGTCCCGGCGCATGCTGAACCAGCCGGCCGGCCGGCGGCGCAGCCGCCCGGACCGGGTTAGCTCGTCCACCGCCGTCCGCGCCGCCGGGCCGAAGATGTCCAGGTCCTGCTCGGTCAGGGCCAGTTCGGTGGCTGCCGCGCACAGGTGCGGGCGGAGCACGTACGGGTTGTCCGGGTCCATGACGGTGGCCTCGACCGGGTGCCGCAGCAGCATCTCCGGGTGCCGGACCAGGTAGGTGTCCAGCGGGTCGTCGCGGGCGATCAGCACCGCGGCCGCGGCCTGCCCGCTGCGCCCGGCCCGGCCCGCCTGCTGCCATAGCGCGCTGAACGTGCCGGGCCAGCCCGCGATCAGCACCGCGTCCAGGCCGGTGATGTTGACCCCGAGCTCGAGCGCGGTGGTGGTGGCCACCCCGGTCAGCTGGCCGCGGCGCACGGCCGCCTCGAGCCGCCGCCGGTCCTCGGGCAGGTACCCCGAGCGGTAGGCCGCAACCCTGGACTCCGCCGGGCCGGAACCCTGATCCGCCCCCTTGCTGGCGTGCCCCGTGCTGGCGTGCCCCGTGCTGGCGTGCGCCGTGCCGGCCGCTGCGGCGGCGTCCAGCGACCGGCGCGCGGCCAGCGCGACCGCCTCGGCACCGCGCCGGGACCTGATGAAGGCGAGCGTCTGGACGTTCTCCCTGACCAGCCGCCCGAGCAGGTCGGCCGCCTGCGCGGTGGCGGTGCGGCGCAGTCGGGCACCCGCCTCGCCACGGGACTCGGTCAGCGGCGGTTCCCACAGCGCGAAGGCCAGCGGCCCGCGCGGCGACCCGTCCTCGGTAATCTCCTGGGCGTCCAGGCCGGTCAGCAGCCGGGCGCAGGCGCCCGGCGCCCCGACCGTGGCCGAGGCGAGCACGAACACCGGTCGCGGCCGGCCGCCATCGTCAGCGGGAGCGTGATGCGCCACCACCCGGCGCAGCCGCCGCAGCACGTGTGCCACGTGCGAGCCGAACACCCCCCGGTACCCGTGGCACTCGTCCACCACCACGTAGCTCAGCCGGCTGAAAAAGCCGGACCAGCGGTTATGCCGTGGCAGCAGCGCCCGGTGCAGCATGTCGGGCGTGGTGAGCAGGTACCGTGCGTGGCTGCGTGCCCAGTCCCGTTCGGCCCGGGTCGAATCGCCGTCGAAGACGGCCGCCTGCACCCCCGGCAGGCCGAGCGCGTGGATCGAGCGGAGCTGATCGGCCGCCAGCGCCTTGGTCGGCGTGACGTAGAGCACGGTCTCGCCCGCCAGCACCGCGGTGAGTGCGGGCAGCAGGTACCCGAGGGACTTGCCGGACGCCGCGGCGGTAGAGATGATCACGTTCCGGCCGGCCTGCGCGTGATCCGCGGCCAGCGCCTGGTGCGTCCATGGCGCGCGGATGCCGCGCGCCGCGAAGGCCTCGGCCACGGGCGCGGGCACCCAGGACGGCCAGGGCACCTCCTGGCCGTCCCGCGCCGGGATGTGCTCGACGTGCACGGGGCGGCCCGCCCCGGGGTCGTCGAGCAGGATGCCCAGGGCGCGGTTCCCCGCCCCGTCCGCGGGAACACCTGCCGGGACGGCCGCAGGCATAACCGGGTCGGCTGGGGGAAGGGCCGGGGGAAGGGGAGTCAGGGTCGACACAGCCATATCAGTGTGACATCCCGCTCGCCGATGATCGGAGATTTTCCGTGTGTCGCCCCGCCAAGGGGTGCCGGGAGGCATGATTTCGTATAGACATGACACCGGAGCGTGGTTGAATGCCGCAGGCGATCACGCCCTAGGCTCTGCTAGTGAGCCCCCGCGCCTGATGCGGGACGCTGAGATGACGCCGTGCATGGCGCTGGAGGACTTTGTGGATCTGAAGCTGGGTCACTACAACAAGGACGGCATCGAGGTCGTCGATGTCGAGGGCGAGATCGACGTCTACACGGCCCCGCGGCTCCGTGAGCTGCTCATCGATCTCGTCAACAAGAACAACTACCAACTCGTCGTCAACATGGAGAAGGTCGAGTTCCTCGACTCCACCGGGCTTGGCGTGCTGGTCGGCGGGCTGAAGCGGGTGCGGGCGCACGACGGCTCGCTCGATCTTGTGTGTACGCAGGAGCGCATCCTCAAGATCTTCAGGATCACCGGCCTGACGAAGGTGTTCGGTATCCACGAGACGGTGGACGAGGCCATCGCGGCCAAGAAGCTCGAGAAGTAACACAAGCCGGGACCCTGCCGCCGATGGCCACCGTAGAAGTCACCTTCACCCCGCTGCCCGCGCACGTCCGCACCGCGCGGCTGGTTGCCACCGCTGTAGCGCGGCGGAGCGGGGTGGACGAAGCGCTGCTCGACGAGGTGCGGCTGGCCGTGGGCGAGGCCTGCTCGCGCGCGGTCGAGGCGCACCGGCGGCACTGCCCGGCCGAGCCGGTCAAGATCGAGATGACCGACCAGGGGGAGCGGTTCGTCGTCGTGGTGAGCGACCAGGCCCCGGCGAGCAACGCCACCCTGCACGGCGCCACCGCCGGCGCCAACGGGCACGGCGTCACCACCCTGGTCCAGGGCGCGGACGACGCCGGGATCCCGGTCGGCTTCGGCCTGGCCGTGATCTCCGGCCTAGCCGAAGACGTCCATGTCTCGTCCACCAGCTCAGGTGTGAGCGTCCGGATGAGCTGGCCGTCGGCCACCTCGGCCGGCTGAGCCGGAGCGCGCCGGCCCGAACATCCTGCGTGCGTGCCGTGCCCGTCAGGGGCACGGCACGCACTGCGTTTCAGCCCGCTGTGTCCGTTCGCGGCAACCGTTACACTGACATGTCGTAGTGATAACGAGAGAGTCACGGATTTGTTAGGAAGCGTTCGATGTTAGTGGTTCGGCCCGCGCGTGCGTAGACTCCCGGCCACTCATCTAATCCCGATCGGCAACGTCTTCCGTTCGGTTTCCAGGAGGTCGAATGTTCAGGCATGTCCCTGCGCTGGCGGCGGAACCCGTCAGCGTGAGCGGCTCCAACCTGACCTGGGTCATCATCGTCGCCGTAGTCGCGCTGCTCGCCCTGGGTGTAGCCGGCGTGCTGGTGCGGGAGGTACTGGCGGCTGGCCAGGGGACCCAGCGGATGCAGGAAATCGCCCGCGCCGTGCAGGAGGGCGCGGCGGCGTACCTGCGCCGGCAGTTCAGGACCCTCGGCGTTTTCGTGATCATCATCTTCTTCGTGCTGCTCGTGCTGCCCGCCGACGGCGCCAGCGTGCAATGGGGCCGGAGCATCTTCTTCCTGGTCGGCGCGCTGTTCTCGGCGGTGACCGGGTTTGTCGGCATGACGCTGACCACCCGTGGCAACGTCCGGGTGGCGGCCGCGGCGCGTGAGGGCGGCGAGCAGAGGGCGTTCCGGATCGCGTTCCGCACCGGCGGCGTGGCCGGCATGTTCACCGTCGGCCTGGGGCTGCTCGGTGCCGCCATCGTGGTGCTGATCTACAAGAGCAACGCGCCGAGCGTCCTGGAGGGCTTCGGCTTCGGCGCGGCCCTGCTGGCGCTGTTCATGCGTGTCGGCGGCGGCATCTA
>DAIOWL010000849.1:0-3578 GCA_036758545.1 Streptosporangiaceae bacterium
CCTCGCCGCGGTGGACGCTACCTGCAGCCGCTTCCGGGCAGACTCCGAGATCCGGTCGCTCACAGGCGGCCGGCACCGCATCAGCCCGCTACTGGCCGAGGCCATCGGCGTGGCGCTGCGGGCGGCCAGGCTGACCGACGGCGACGTGGACCCGACCGTCGGCGCGGCCATGTCCGCGGCCGGGTACGACCGTGACTTCGACCAGATCGAGCCGAACGGGCCGCCACTCCGCCTCACCGTCCGGCAGGTGCCCGGCTGGCGCGAGGTCCGCCTGGACGGCCGCTCGCTGACCCTGCCCGCCGGGGTGCAGCTCGACCTGGGCGCGACCGCGAAGGCCTGGGCCGCGGACCGGTCCGCCGCCCGCATCGCGGCCCAGACGAACAGCGGCGTCCTAGTCAGCCTCGGCGGCGACATCGCGGTCGCGGGCCCGCCGCCCGCCGACGGCTGGCGCATCCGGGTGCAGGACGTGACCGGCCCGCCCGGTGAAACGCCGGAGGGACCGCACGCGCTGATCGCCATCCGTGACGGCGGCCTGGCCACGTCGAGCACGGCCGCGCGCCGCTGGCAGCGGGGCGGCGACGTGCTGCATCACATCCTGGACCCGCGCACCGGCCTGCCCGCCGAACCCGTCTGGCGCACCGTTTCGGTCGCCGCGGGGAGCTGCGCCGACGCCAATGCGGCCAGCACGGCCGCGGTCATCCGCGGCCGCCGGGCACTGGGCTGGCTGACCCGGCTCGGCCTGCCGGCCCGGCTGGTCGACGCGACCGGCGCGGTCTTCACCGTGGCCGGCTGGCCCGGCGACTCGGAGAGATCACGATGAACACCGCGTTCTGGTACGCCAGCCGCGCGACCGGGATCGTCGCGCTGCTGCTGCTGACCGCCGTCCTGGTGCTGGGCATCGTGGTGAACCGGCAGGGCCGGCTGCCCGGCCTGCCCAGGTTCGCGGTGACGAACATCCACCGGAACCTGTCCCTGCTGTCGGTGGCGTTCATCGTCGTGCACGTGCTGACCGCGGTGCTCGATACCTACGTGCACATCCCGCTGATCTCCGCGGTCGTCCCGTTCGCCTCGGGCTACGAGCGGCTGTGGCTGGCCCTGGGTGCGGTCTCATTCGACATCATGCTCGCGATGATCGTGACCAGCCTGCTCCGCGGCCGCCTGAACCGCATCGTGTGGCGGGCCGTCCACCTGCTGGCCTACGCGAGCTGGCCGGTCGCGTTCGCGCACAGCATCGGCTCGAGCAAGGACCTGCAGCAGGGCTGGATGCTCGGCCTGGCCGTCGCCTGCGCCATGATCGTTTCGGCGGCGGCGATCTGGCGGCTGGCTCACGCCGCCCGGCAGGTGCCCAGGGCCCGGCGGGTAGCCGCGATCTTCGCGCAGCACCGGACCGGCCAGGTGACGCGATGACCACCGTGGTGAATCAGCCGGCGCCAGGCGGGGCAGCCTGGCAGGCGGCCGGACTGCCCCGCCTGCTGCCGCCCGCCCCGGAGGACCTGCGCGCCCACCTGGCTCGCTATGGTCCCGCGCCGTACCGCAACCAGCCCGGCGCGCTGATCGCAGACGTCGAGGCGTCCGGCCTCACCGGCCGCGGCGGCGCGGCCTTCCCGGTGCACCGGAAGCTGGCCGCGGTCGCCCGGGCCGGCGTGCGCCAGGGCCGCACGGTGGTCGTGGCCAACGGCGCGGAGAGCGAGCCGGCCAGCCACAAGGACGAGCTCCTGCTGCAATTCGCGCCGAACCTCGTGCTCGACGGCCTGCAGCTGGCTGTGGAGGCGGTCGGCGCCACCGAGGCCCACCTCTACCTGCACCGAGCCCCCGGCCCGCAGATCCTGCGCGCGCTGGCCGACCGGGCCGCCCGCGGCCTGGACCGGCTCGCCGTGACGATCACGCAGGCCCCGCCGCGGTTCCTGGCCGGCCAGGAGACGGCGGTGGTGAACCGGCTCGGCGGCGGTCCCGCGCTGCCCACGTTCCAGCCGCCGCGGGTGAGCGAGCGCGGCCTGGGTGGCGCCCCGACCCTGATGCAGAACGTGGAGACCCTGGCCCACCTGGCGCTCATCGCCCGGTACGGCCCGCGCTGGTTCCGCGCCGTCGGAACCTCCGCCGAACCCGGCTCCATGCTCACCACGATCTACCGCCCCGACGTCAGGACACACATTCACGAGGCGGCCATCGGCACGCCGCTGCCTGCCCTGCTCGGCGACGGCGCCGGGGTACAGGCTTGGCTGGTCGGCGGCTACCACGGCACCTGGCTGCCGATGCCGGACGCGGCCGGGATCACCCTGGACAACGCGTCGCTGCGCCGGTTCGGCGCCGCCACGGGCGCGGGCGTGCTGGCCGCGTTGCCCTCCGACCGGTGCGGCCTGATCGAGACGGCCCGGGTCACCCGCTACCTGGCCGCCGAATCGGCCGGCCAGTGCGGCCCGTGCCTGAACGGCCTGCCCCGCATCGCGGCCGCCCTGGCCGAGCTGGCCGAACCGGGGAACCACCGCCCGCAAACCCGAGCCGACCTCAACCGATGGTCCGGACCCCAGAACCTGGTCGAGGGCCGCGGCGCCTGCCACCACCCGGACGGAACGGTCCGCTTCGTCCGCAGCGCCCTCGCCGTGTTCGAGCCGGAAATCCACCGGCACGCCCTCGGCCTCTGCTCGGCGACCAACGACGCCCCGTTCCTGCCGCTGCCCTCGGGTATGCCCACGCACGAAGAAGACTGGACCTGACCGTGGCCGAGACCCTGCGGGTGAACCCCATCCAGTGCTCCGGCCACGGCGTCTGTGCCGAACTCCTGCCCGAGCTCGTCACCCTGGACGAGTGGGGCTACCCGGTCATCGACCCCGGGCCGGTGCCCCCGGCCCTGGACCGCGACGCCCGCCGCGCCGTCAGCGCCTGCCCCGCCCTGGCCCTGCGCCTGGTCAGCCGCTGATCGCGGTCTTACCGTTAATGCGTGCTGCTGGAGCGGGCTGACGAGCTGCGGGCCCTGGACACCGTCCTCGACACCGGCGGCGTCCTGGTCATCGAGGGCGGCGTCGGCATCGGCAAGACGTCGCTGCTCCGGCTGGGTAGCGAACGAGCCGCCCGAAGCGGCTGGCGGGTGCTGCGCGGCGTCGGCTCCGAGCTGGAGACCGGCTTTGCCTTCGGGGTCGTCCGCCAGCTGTTCGAGCGGGAGCTGGCCGCGGTGGATCCGCCCCAGCGCACGCAGTGGCTGGCCGGCCCGGCCGCCGCGGTGCGCGGGCTGCTGGGCGCCCCGGACGCCGCGCCCGATCCGTTCGCCGTCGTGCACGGCCTGTACTGGCTGACCGTGAACATGACGGCTGGCCAGCCGGTGCTGATCGCGGCCGACGACGCCCACTGGGCGGACCCGGCGTCCCTCCGCTGGCTGGCGTACCTCGCCAGCCGCGTCGAAGGTCCGGGCGTCGCGGTCGTCGTCGCGCTGCGCCCGGCCGAGCCGGCCAGCAGGCAGGGCCCGCTGGCGAAAATCAGGACGGCGGCGCCGGCGATCCGGCCGGCGCTGCTCAGCGCGGCAGGAGTCGCCGCCATCGTGCGCGCCGCGCTGGGGGCCGGCACGCCGGACGCTACGTGCCAGG
>DAIOWL010000850.1:0-3578 GCA_036758545.1 Streptosporangiaceae bacterium
GTGGTCCCGATGGCGCTGTACAAGCACGTGGCCAACAAGGAGGAGCTGCTCGACCGGGCGACCGAGATCTACGAGCGGCTCGGAGCCGCCCGCGACCTGGCCCGGGCCGAGGCGGTGCTGCGCGGGGCGGGCATCCGCCGCGGCCGCCGGGGCAGCCGCGGCCGGCCGCAGTTCGGCTGGGACAGCCTCACCCCGACCGAGCGCACGGTCGCCAGCCTGGTGGCCGAAGGCCTGTCGAATCCCCAGATCGGCGACCGGATGTACATCTCGCACCGGACGGTGCAGACGCACCTCGCCCACGTCTTCGTCAAGCTCGGCCTCACCTCCCGCGCCCAGCTCGCCGCCGAGGCCACCCGGCAGGAAGCGCCCTAGAGGCGGAGCTGGCCAGCGCCCCGGTTGCTGGCCAGCCCCGCCGGGGTCAGGAGGCGAGGGAGCCGGGAGCGGGCAGCCGGAAGATGCGCCTGCGGGCCAGGTCGAGGACTGGCGCGGGCAGGCCGCTGAGCACGGCCAGCCGCCGCGAGTCCTTCCCGCACAGGTAGACGGCCCGCGGCCGCGGGGCGGTCAGCGCCCGGACGATGGTGGCCGCGGCCACGTCGGGCGGGCTGCCGTTCGCCTCGCGCCGCTCCATGACCCGGAGCATCGCGGTGAACGTGTCCGCGTACAGGGCGCGGGCCCGCGGCTCGGCCGCGGCCATCGCGGCGGCCGCGTCGCGGGTCACCTTGTCGGCCGCGCCGCTGTTGATGGTGGCCGGCTCGACCAGCACCACCCGCACGCCCCAGGGGGCCAGTTCCTGGCGCAGCGCCTCGCCCAGCGCGGTGAGCGCGGCCTTGGCCGCGTCCAGTGGGCCGGCGAACGGCGGGCTGAAGCGGACCCCGATCGTGCTGACCATCACGATGCGGCCGCGGGCCCGGCGCAGCGCGGGCAGCACCGCCTGGGTGACGGCGAGCTGGCCGGTCACGTTCACGTCCAGCTGCCGGCGGAACGCGTCGAGCGGGACCAGTTCGGCCGGGCAGGCCAGCCCGTAGCCGGCGTTGTTGACCAGGCCGTCCAGCCCGGCCGCCCCGGTGTGCTCGTCGATGGCCGCGGCCGCGGCGGCGATGTGGCCGGGCTCGGTGACGTCGAGGATGACCGGGGTGATCTCCCCGCCTGCGGCGGACCGGGCCAGCCGGTCGCCATCGGCCGGCTTGCGGATGCCCGCGTAGACATGCTGGCCGTCCCGTGCGAGCCGGAGCGCGGTCGACCGGCCGATCCCGGACGAGCACCCGGTGACCAGGGTGTGCTTGCGTGCGCAGTTCATGATTCCTCCGTGTCTGGGGCGGCGGCCTGCGGTCCGGCCGGTGCGCCCATCACCTGGTAGAGCACCCGGAGAAGGCCGAGCCAGCCGGTAAAGCGCAGCTCGGAGTCGTCTCCGCTCACCCGGATACGGCCGGCGGGCGGGTCAAGGGCGTCTAGTGCGATGCGGACCTCCACCCGTTCATCCTGGCCGGACCGCCAGCCCGCAACATCGGCTAACTGGCCGATGTCCAGCCGGACCGCGCCGACGCAGGCTGACTACGTCATCTCACGAAACGATGAAAGGAAGCGATACCCGTGCGTCTGCTGGTAACCGGAGGAACCGGCGTACTCGGACGAGCGTTCCGGCCCCTGGCCGAGGCCGAGGGGCACCAGGTGAGTGCCCCGGGCCGGGCCGAACTCGACCTGTTCGACCCGGCTGCCGTGGGCGCGCGGATGCACGGCGTGGACGCCGTGCTTCACCTGGCGACCCGCATCCAGCCGCTGGAGGCGATGGGGCAGCCCGAGGCATGGCGGGAGAACGACCGGCTGCGCGCCGAGGCCTCGGCCATCCTGGTCGACGCGGCGCTGGCCGCCGAGGTCAAGGCGTACGTCCAGCCGACCGTCACGTTCGTCTACCCGGACGGCCAGCCGGCCTCGGAACAGACGGCCCTACGGGAGGACGTCCCGGTCATCATGCGCTCCGCGCTGGCCGCCGAGGAGCAGACCGCCAGGTTCGCGGCGGCCGGGCGGCATGGCGTGGTGCTGCGCCTCGGGCTGCTCGACGGCCCGGGCACCGGCCACGACCAGCCGAACCCGGCCCTGGGCGCCTCGCTGCACACCGTGGACGCCGCACGGGCACTGCTCGCCGCGCTCACCGTCCCGAGCGGCATCTACAACGTCTGCCGCGACGGGGAGCGGGTCAGCCACCGGCGCTTCACCGAGGCCACCGGCTGGCACCCGCGGCACTAGCCATACCACCGCCGCGGCCCAAGATTCCACCGGCTGGTCTACTTTCGGGTGATGCCCGCCGCCTGACTGACCTCTACCTTCCTCAGTAGGAGCCCAGAGGAAGGTGAGCTCGTGAGCGCACCAGTACTTGAGCGTCAGCCCGCCGCGCCGCCGACCGTGAACATGCTGGCGCCGGCCCCGGTTATCCGCGGTCGTGAGGCCGAGACCGCGATCCTCGACGACGCCATCGACCGGGCGGCGTCCGGCCACCTGGCCGTCGTGCTGATCGACGGCGAGGCCGGCATCGGCAAGACGCGGCTGCTCCAGGACGCGCTGGAGAAGGCGCGGTGCCGCGGCCTGCGGGTGGCGGCGGCCCGGGCGGCCGAGCTGGAGCAGGCCCGGCCGTTCGGGCTGGTCGCCGCGATGTTCGGCTGCACCAGGTCGGCGCCGGATCCGCGGCGGGCGGCGATCGGGGAGCTGCTGGCCCGCGGGGACCGCGGGGATCGGGATCTCCGGGCCCCGGTCACCGTGACCAGCGACCCCGGCCTGCAGTTCCGCGTCGTGGACGCGTTCGCCGACCTGGCCGGGGAACTCGCGCTGGACGGGCCGCTGGTTATCGGCGCGGACGACCTGCACTGGGCCGACCCGTCGAGCCTGGTGACGCTGGGCGCGCTGGCCGCCCGGCTGGACGGCCTGCCCGCGGCGATCATCGGGTGCTTCCGCCCGGCCCCGGCCGTCGCCGGGCTGGAGCGGCTGGCCCGCGGCCTGGAGGCGGCCGGAGGCCAGCGCCTGTCGCTGCGCGGGCTAGACGCGCGGGCGGTGGCGGAACTGGTCGCCGACGCCATCGGCGCCGCGCCCGGGCCGCGGCTGCTGGCCGGGATATCGGGCGCGGCGGGAAACCCGCTGTTCGTGACCGAGCTGCTCGAAGCGCTGGCCCGGGAGCAGATGATCACGATCGCCGACGGCCAGGCCGAGGTGGCCGACTCGACGCTGCCGCCGACGCTGCGGCTGACGATCCTGCGCCGGATCAGCTTCCTGGCCGAGGGCACGCTGCAGGCGCTCCGGTCCGCCTCCGTCCTGGGGACCGGCTTCACGCTCACCGACCTGGCGGAGGTCACCGGCCGTTCGGCGGTGGACCTGTCGATGACGCTGGCCGAGCCGCTCCGGGCCCGGGTGCTCGAGGACGACGAGACCCGGCTCCGGTTCCGCCACGACCTGATCCGCGACGCGATCTACCAGGACCTGCCCGCCAGCGTGCGCGGCGCGCTGCACCGCGAGGCCGGGCAGCGGCTCGCCGCGGCCGGAGCGCCCGCCGCCCAGGTGGCGGAGCAGCTGGCCCGCGAGGCGCGCCGGGG
>DAIOWL010000851.1:0-2192 GCA_036758545.1 Streptosporangiaceae bacterium
GGTCCGGGGGCGACCTCACGGCCGGACGTGCTGGTGGAGCCAGGAGCAAAGAGGCCGGGTCGTTCGGAAGAATGAAAGGACGCGGTCCCTGGCCCCGGCACCTTCCAGCCATGGGCCGGCCGGCCACTGCTGCCAGGCGGTCAGTCCCTTGTAGCGGAGCAGCGTGATGCGCGGGTGGTCGGCCGGGTAGCCGCGCGGCGCGGACTTGAGCGCGCCGTGCCCGTGGACGGTGATGTCCGCCTTCTCGAGCCCGGCGACGATCTGGGCGAGCTCGCCGCCGGGCCGGTCCCCGGCCACCGCCTCGCGGTACCGGGCCAGCTGCCCGGGGTTCATCTCCCACATCCCGGCGCCCGCGCCGAGGCCCTCGACGGACAGCTGGACGTAGCCCGAGTCGCCGACGGTCGCGCCGATGTGCGTCTTGTACGGGGTCTTGTCCTTGCTGAACCTGATGTCGCGGTACGGCCGGAAGATCTTCGGCTCGCCGAACTCGGCGGCCAGTTCCTCGGTCAGGTCGGTCATCGGCCCGAGGATCTTCTCGGTGTAGACGGCCTTGTGCTCGGTCCAGTAGGTCTTGGTGTTGTCGGCCGCGAGCCCGTCGTAGAAGTCCAGGGCCTCCTCCGGCCACCCGCCGAACGCCATCGTCCCCGCTCCTTCCTGCCGGGTCTCACCCTAGCCGTGATAGACCTGCAGGATGGGCACGGAGCGGGAGGGCGTTTCGCTCACGCATCTCGATGAGCCGCTGTTCGACGGGGCGGACGCCACCAAGCGAGACCTCGTGGACTACCTGGACGCGGTGTCCGGGCTGATCCTGCCGGAGCTGCGCGGGCGGCCGCTGTCGGTGATCAGGGTGCGCGCGGGCCAGCAGCCGTTCATGCAGAAGAACCTGCCGGACTACGCGCCGCCGTGGGTCGGTTCGGTCACGCTGTGGGCCGAATCCTCCCGGCGCGAGGTGCGCTACGCGCTCTGCGACGACCGGCGCACACTGCTGTGGCTGGCCAACCAGCGGGCGGTGGAGTACCACCCCACGCTGAGCCTGGCCGGGGACCTGGGCCGGCCGACCCATCTGGTGCTGGACATCGACCCGCCGCCCGGCGGGCCGTTCGGGCACGCGGTGGCGGCCGCTCACCTGATCAGGCGGGCCCTGGACGATCTCGGGCTGGCCGGGGCCGTCAAGACCAGCGGATCGAAAGGGCTGCACATCTACGTGCCAGTGCAGGCCAGCGGCGAGGAGGCGGCCGCGGCCACCCGCGCCATCGCCACGCGGGCTGCGCGCCTGGATCCGGCCCTGGCGACGACCGCCTTCATCAAGGAGGACCGGGAGGGCAAGGTGTTCCTGGACTCGACCCGGGCCTTCGGCGCGACCGTGGCGGCAGCGTACAGCCCGCGGGTGCGGCCCGGGGTGCCGGTGTCGTTCCCGGTCCGCTGGGACGACCTGGACTCCGTCGTGCCGGGCGACTTCACCGTGCACAGCGTCCTGGGGCTGCTGGACAAGCACACGGCGTGGGCCGGCGAGCTGCCCGCACCGCAGGCGCTGTCGCCGGAACTGGTGGAGGAAGGGCGATCGATCCCGGTCGCCCGGGTGCAGGCCATGCACGAGGGCAAGCGGCGCAAGCGGGCCCGGGAGGCTCAGTTAGCTGGCTAGCTGGTTAGCTGGCGTTCCAGCGTTCGCTGATCTCCGGCCAGGCTGGCGGCGGGCCGGGCAGCGCGTCACGGTCGGCCGCCCGCATGCCATCCAGGATCAGGGCCAGGTACCGGTGCCGAAGCTCGGTGGTGCGCGCGGGGTCGGCGAACTTGATCGCCGCCACCAGCTCGAACGACAGCGAGACGTCGTGCAGCACCAAATCGGGCCGGAGCACGTCGCGGACCAGGCCGAAGAACTCTTCCGACAGCTCGGCTGACCGGTTGGCCAGGGCGTACAGCTCCGGCGTGGGAGCGAACTTGCCGGCGAAGGCGCGGGTGAGCGAGCTGGTGTCGGCGTCGGTCAGGTTCTGCATGAAGGCGGCGAAGACCTGCCAGTGGTCGTGGCCTTGCCTGACGCGCTCGATGGCGGCCTCCGTTTCCTGCACGAAGGTCTGCAGGCCGTTGGTGCACAGCGTGCGGAGGAGCTCCTCCTTGCTGCCGTAGCGCGTGTACAGCGCGCTGATGCCGACGCCGGCGTGCTTGGCCACCGCGGTGATCGGCGCGCCGGGGTC
>DAIOWL010000851.1:2292-3575 GCA_036758545.1 Streptosporangiaceae bacterium
CTGCTCGACTCGACCATCGCGCAGGTCGCCGCGCCGACGATCCGGCACGAGCTGGGCGGCTCCTACGCCGTCATCGAGTGGGTCACCGCCGCCTACGCCCTGGCCATGGCGGTCGGGCTGCTGACCGGCGGTCGGCTGGGCGACATCTTCGGGCGGCGGCGCGTGCTGCTGACCGGGATCGCCGGGTTCGTGCTCGCGTCGGCGGCGTGCGCCGCGGCGCAGGGCGCGGGTGAGCTGATCGCCGCCCGGGCCGCCCAGGGGCTGCTCGGCGCGATCATGCTGCCGCAGGTGTTCGGCCTGATCAGGGACATGTTCGAGGCGCACGAGATGGGCAAGGCGTTCGGCGTCTACGGGCCGGTGATGGGCCTGTCCGCGATGCTCGGGCCGATCGCGGCCGGCGGGCTGATCAGCGCGAACGTGCTCGGCACCGGCTGGCGGATGATCTTCCTGGTGAACGTGCCCGTCGGGCTGGCCGCGCTGGCGCTGGGCGCGCGGACCCTGCCCGCGGGCGTGAGTTCCGGCACGCGCCGGCTGGACCTGCCGGGCGCGCTGCTGGCCGCGGCGGCCATGTTCCTGCTCGTCTTCCCGCTCGCGCAGGGTCACGCGCTGGGCTGGCCGGCCTGGCTGTTCGGGATGCTGGCCGCGTCGGTGCTGATGCTCGCCGGGTTCGGCTGGTACCAGGTGCGCCGTCAGCGCGCGGGCCGCGACCCGCTGGTCGAGCCGTCCGTGTTCCGGCACCGCTCGTACAGCGCGGGCATCGTGTTCTCCATCGTGTTCACCGGCTCGCTCGGCGGCATCGTGATGATCTTCAACGTGTTCCTGCAGAACGGGCTGGGCTTCACCCCGTGGCACTCGGCCGTCACCACGGCGCCGTGGGCAGCGGGCGCGTTCATCGGCTCCGCGGTCGGCGGCATCGCAATGGCCAAGCTGGGCCGGCGGGTGCTGCTCGCCGGGCTGGTCGTCGAGGCGGCCGGGCTGGCCGGGGTCTACGCGGTGCTGCACATGGCCGGCGGCGGCGTGTCCACGGTCGACCTGCTGGCGCCGATGGTGATCGGCGGTATCGGGATGGGCATGGTGTTCGTGCCGCTGTTCGACATCGTGATGGCGGGCGTTCGGCCGCAGGAGATGGGTTCGGCCTCCGGGGTGCTGCAGACGGTCAACTCGCTGGGCATGTCGCTCGGCATCGCCGGGATCGGCGCGATCTTCTTCGCCCTGGCGGGCGGGCACGGCCAGCACGTGCCGGTGTACCTGCACGCCGCCGAGTGGACCGCGCTCGCCACGGT
>DAIOWL010000852.1:0-2965 GCA_036758545.1 Streptosporangiaceae bacterium
CGCGCAGCTGGCCGACCAGGCCGGCCGCGTGCCAGGTGGTGCCGCAGGACAGCTGCCCCTGCTCGAGCAGCAGCACGTCGGTCCAGCCCAGCTGGGCCAGGTGGTAGGCGACGCTGGCGCCGATCACGCCGCCGCCGATGATGACGACGCGGGACCGGCCCGGGATGTCAGTCATCGCGCTGGCTCAGTCATCGTCTTGGACGGCCTCGAGCAGGTCCTTGAAGCTGGCGGCGGTGAAGCCGCGGGCCGCGCCCTCGAAGCGCTCCATGGCCCAGGACCAGAAGTCGTAGTCGATCGGGCTCGCGCCGTTCTGGATCGCGCCCCACAACGTCCAGCCGTACATGCCGACCAGGCCGCCGAGCAGCCAGGCGCGGGCGGTCTTGCTGCGCCTCGGCCTGCCGTAGTAGGCCGTGACCAGCTCTTCGAGGGCACCGGAGGACAGCTGCGCCTCGGCCGCGATGTTGCCGAGCTCGAAGCAGGCGTCGTTGTTGCCGGACAGCTCGTAGTCGATCAGCCAGATCCGCTCCCCGTCGTCGATGAGGTTCGCGGGCAGCAGGTCGTTGTTGCACGGCACGGTGCCCTCGGCGCGCACCGCCAGGGCCTTCTCGGCCGCGCTGAACTGCGGCAGCAGGTCGTCGTAGCCGGCCGGGATCTTGAATCCGCGGGCCCTGGCCACCGACAGGTACCGGCGCTGGATGTCGAACATGTCGAAGTCGTTGCCGAACCGGGCGCCGTGATGGAGCCGGCGGCAGGCATCGGCGATGCGCGGGATGTTCTCGTGGGCGGCCACGTCGGCCGCGCCGTACGTCCGGCCCTCGAGGTAGCCGATGACCAGCAGGCGGTCCTGGGGGCGGTACTCGACGACCGGCGCGCCGGCCCCGGCGGCGGCCGCGGTCACCGAGTTCCGGTACTCGCAGTCCCGGTCGATGGCCAGCAGCTCGCTGCCGCCGGAGGAGAGCCGCGCGACGAAGGTCCCGTCCCGGGTGGCCACCTTGTAGTTGCGGTTGGTCAGCCCGCCGGGCAGCTCGGTGATGGTGCGCGGCTTCGCGGCCAGGCTTTTCGTCTGGTCGAAGAGGGCGTCGAGGTCCGCGGGAATCCCTCCTCCGAGGCTAAGGTCTAGACCGTAAGCGCCACCGTATGCCACCTGGGCGGAAAGGGTCTAGACAGTTAGCGGCGGCGGCCTTACATTTAGCGCTCAGTGCTAGCCCTTTAGGGGCGGGTCCGTCGGTCTTCAAAGGGAGGCCCCCATGAGCAGCGAGACCCAGGCAGCATCCAGCGGGCAGGAACGGGACTCCGAGGATCTCGCCCGTTTCGGCTATTCACAGGAACTCAAGCGGTCGCTCGGGCTGTTCAGCTCGTTCGCGGTCGCGTTCAGCTACATCTCACCGTCGACCGGCATCTTCACGCTGTTCGCGCTGGGCCTGACCACGCTGGGCGGGGTGTTCATCTGGACCTGGCCGGTGGTCGCGCTGGGCCAGTTCATCGTGGCGCTGAACTTCGCCGAGGTATCGAGCCACTACCCGGTGGCGGGTTCGGTCTTCCAGTGGACGAAGTTCCTGGCCAACCGCACCTACTCCTGGTTCACCGGGTGGATCTACCTGTTCGCCGGCATCCTGACCGTGACCGCGGTGGTGGCCACGCTGCCGCTGGCGCTGATCCCCGCGCTGAACGGCCTCGGCTGGCACTCGCTGAACGCGGCCAGCCTGAACACGAACCTGGTCATCGCGCTGATCACGCTGGTCGTGATCACCGTGCTCAACATCTACGGCGTGAAGCTGGTCTCAATCATCAACAACACCGGGGTCGTGTTCGAGATCCTCGGCATGTTCGTATTCGCGCTCGTGCTGATGGCCTTCCATAACCACCAGGGCTTCAGCGTGGTGACCAACAGCGCCGGCATCCCGGTGAACGGGAGCACGTTCCTGGCCGCCATGTTCATGAGCCTGTTCGTCATCTACGGCTTCGACACCGCGTCCACGTTGTCCGAGGAGACCAAGGACCCCCGCCGGGCCGCGCCCAAGGCGGTGCTGTACTCGGTGATCGGCGCGTTCATCATCGGCGGCGTGTTCCTGCTCGGCACGCTGGTCGCGATCCCGAACATGGGCGAGGCGGTGAAGGGCGCGTTCGGGCCCGCGGCCATCATCGAGGCCAACTTCTCCACCCCGTTCGCCACGATCTACCTGCTCGTGGTGTCCGCCGCGGTCTTCGTCTGCTGCCTGTCGATCATGGCCGCGACGATCAGGCTGTGCTTCGGCATGGCCCGCGACAACCAGCTGCCGGGCTCGTCGTTCCTGGCCAAGGTCTCCCCCAGCCTGCACACGCCGATGTGGAGCTGCATCGCGGTGGCGTGTATCGCCGCGATCCCGTTCTGGCAGTTCTCCGGCGCCGGAATCATCGCGATCGCCGCGACGGGCATGATCTACCTGAGCTACTTCCTCGGCAACATCGTGATCATGCGGGCGCGGATGCGGGGCTGGCCCAGGGTCAGCGCGCCGTTCCGGCTGGGCCGGTGGGGCATGCTGGTCAACGTCGTCGCCCTGCTCTACGGGGGCGCCATGCTGGTCAACTTCGCCTGGCCGCGGGCGGCCAGCAACCCCAAGCCCAACCAGACCGCCGGCCTGCTGCACCTGAACTTCCTGGACGGGATCCCGATCTTGTGGACCGTGGTGATCTTCATCGCGCTGGTCGGCGCGGTCTACTACCTGGCGGTCGGGCGGCGCAAGACGTTCCCGCCAGTGGTGTCGCCGTCGGAGGAGGACGACGCGCCGCTGGCGGTATGACGCCCCCGCACACGGGGTCGCGGCGGCCGCCGCGGATCGTGCGCGAGCCGGGCACCACCGTGCACGGGCAGATCGAGGACTGGCTGGCCGGCCAGATCGCGGGCGGTGCGCTCGCCCCGGGCGACCGGCTGCCGGCCGAGAAGGACCTGGCCGCATGGTTCGGGGTCAGCCGGATGACGCTGCGG
>DAIOWL010000852.1:2975-3558 GCA_036758545.1 Streptosporangiaceae bacterium
GGCCGCGGGCGGCCAGTAACCCCAAGCCCAACCAGACCGCCGGCCTGCTCAAGCTGGGCTTCCTGGACGGGGTCCCGATCTTGTGGACCGTGGTGATCTTCATCGCGCTGGTCGGGGCGATCTACTACCTGATCGTCGGGCGGACCAAGAGGTTCGCGCCGGTCGTGGCGCCGGCCGAGGACGACGCGCCGCTGGCGGGATCGGGAGCCGCGCCGTCGGCATGACCGTCCTGCCGACATGACTGGGCTGCGGACCGGATCCCGGCAGCCGCCGCGGATCGTGCGCGAGCCCGGCACGACCGTGCACGCGCAGATCGAGGACTGGCTGGCCGGGCAGATCGCCACCGGCGCGCTGGCCCCCGGCGACCGGCTGCCGACCGAGCACGATCTGGCCAAGTGGTTCGGGGTCAGCCGGATGACGCTGCGGCACGCACTGGCCGAACTGGCCCGGCGCGGCCTGGTCACCCGGACGGTAGGACGGCACGGCGGCACCGTGGTGGCCGCGGCCAAGCTGGAGCAGGACCTGACCACCCTGGCCGGGTTCTCCGAGCAGCTGCGCCGGCACGGGATGGTGGCCGGGGCCC
>DAIOWL010000853.1:0-3552 GCA_036758545.1 Streptosporangiaceae bacterium
CATCGGGCGGACCGATCCCGCGACCAGGGCGCCGAGCCCGTCCGGCCGCGCCGCGGGCACGCCCCGGCGGCAGGCCCAGGTCAGCGCCAGCCGCCCGGTGACCACGGCGGCGATGAGCGCGGCCGGCCCTCGGCCGTGGCCCGCCGACTCGGCCTGACTGAGCGCCGCGACCTGGAGCAGCAGAGTCAGGACGAGGGTGACCACCCCGAGTGGCCCGATGTCGGAGCGGCGCATAATGTCCAGCGCGGCCGGGGCGGGCTTGCCGCTGGCCAGCCCGTCCGCCAGGTCGGCCAGCCCGTCCAGGTGAAGGCCCCGGGTGAGCAGGGCCAGCGACCCGACCGCGAGCCCGGACGCGGTCAGCGGGCCGGCCCCGAGGGGATGGTCGGCCAGCAGCAGGACGGCCGAGGCGATGACGCCGAGCAGCAGGCCCACGGCCGGCGCCCACGCCATGGCGGCGCCCGCGGCCGCCCGCGGCGGCGCCGTGCCGCCATCTGGGCCGCCATCTGGGTTACTCCCGGGCACGGCGTCGTCCCCGTCTGCCCGCCACGGGATCACGGTGAGCAGCGTCACCGACAGCCTGAGCCCCGTTCCTCTCACAGCGAAGGAGCCTATCGGCCCAGAGCTGAAAGACGTACTATCTTGAAGGCGGGGGTCAGGCGCAAACGGGATGGCGGTGGCAGAGGCGTGTCCGACTGGTGGTCGATCGAGGTCTTCGACGCGAGCGAATTGCCCGCCCGCCGGTGGAAGGACTCCTACCAGGACGACCTTACCGAGGCGGCGCTGACGAACGGCGCGATCGAGTGGGCCTGGCACGAGCATCGCTACGGCGTGGTGTTCGAGGTGCTCTTCGACTCCGACGAGCAGTGGGAAGCGTTCCGCGCGCTGCCCGCGATACGTTCGGCCCTCGACGGCGTGCCCGACCCGGTGAACGGCCTGATCGTCTACCGCGGCCGGGGCGGGGGCTCGGGACCCAGGAAGCCGCGCAAGCCCAGGCCCGCCCCGGGGGCGAGCGCCATGGCCCTGCCCGAGCCGGCCGAGGAGCAGGTCCTGCACCTGGCCGGAGTGGCCCCGCCCGGATGGCCTGAGGAAGCTCTGGGCAGGTTAGACTCCCTCCCGCGGGTAAAGCACCCGGCCGGACGGTGCAGGATGGGGGGATGAGGGAAACGCGAGTCCTGACCGACGGCCTGCGGTCCGCGATCGAGCGCAGCGGCTACTACCCCGGCCTGGTGTCCGACGCGGTCGCATCCGCACTCGGGTCAGAGCCAGTCACGGCCTACGTCGTCCACCACGACGCGATCTTCGACCCGGGGATGGAGGTGCGCCGGCACATGACCGTGCTCGCGCTCACCCCGACCCGGCTGGTGTACTCGCACACCGACGAGCATCCGGCGGAGGAGCCCGACAGCAGGCCGCGGGCCGAGACCAGCACGGAGGCGATCCGGTTCGCCAAGATCTCCTCGGTGGCTCTCAGCCGCGTGGTGCCCGATCCGGCGGCCTACGTGCCCGGCGTCACCATGCCGTCGGAGGTCATGCTGACCATCGGCTGGAACGTCCTTTCCCACCTGGAAATCGAGCCGGCCCACTGCGGCGACGAGAGCTGCGAGGCTGATCACGGCTACCTGGGCACGATCACGGCCGACGACTTCTCGCTGCGGGTCAGCCAGGCCGCCGACGGCGAGGACGCCGTGCGGCAGCTGCTCAGCTTCGGCCGGGAGCTGTCCGACGCCACCGCGATCCGCGGAAGCTGAAGACCAGCTGGGCAGTAGCTGGTAGTCCGTTCCGTTTTGCCGGTGCCGCCCGTCCAGTGGCACCATGTTCCGGCAAGATGCTGAGTGGCACCCACGAGTAGCAGGTGAGGATCCCGCATGACGCCCGAGCCGAGACATCCGCCGATCGTGCCGTCCTACGGGGCCGCTGCCCTCGCCGACCTGTCGTCGTCCATGCTCGCGTCACTTGACCCGGACGCGCCGGAATCACAGAACGTGCTCAGCCTCCCGTCGACCCGGCGCGCGTGCCTGCTGATCGTGGACGGCCTGGGCTGGGAACTGCTCCGTGACCATCCCGCCGTCGCGCCCTTCCTGTCCGAACTCGCCCGCAACTCCCGCCCCATCACGGCCGGGTTCCCGTCCACCACGGTCACCAGCCTCGGCTCGATCTGCACCGGGCAGCCGCCGGGCCAGCACGGGATCCTCGGCTATCAGGTCATGATCCCCGGCGAGAACCGGCTGCTCAACGGGCTGCGCTGGGATTCTCGGATCGACCCCAGGCAGTGGCAGCCGCTGCCCACCGTCTACGAGAGGGCCGTCGCGGCCGGCATCGCGGCCGTGCACGTGACGCAGGGTGCGTTCCGTGGCACCGGCCTGACCGTGGCGACCATGCGCGGCGCGGATTTCCGGCCCGCCGACAGCATGGGCGCGCTGGCCGCGCAGGCGGCCACGGCCCTCCGGGAGAACGACCGCGCGTTCGTGACCGTGTACCACGGCGACCTCGACGGCACCGGGCACGCGTTCGGGGTCGGCTCGGACGCCTGGTACAACCAGCTGGCCCACGTGGACAAGCTGGCCGAGCAGCTGGCCGGCGCGCTGCCCTCGGGTACCTCCATGTGCGTGACCGCGGACCACGGCATGGTGGATATCGGGGCAGAGGACAAGTTCGACGTGGACGAGCACCCCGACCTGCGGTCCGGGCTGGCCCTGCTCGGCGGCGAGCCGCGGGCCCGGCATCTGTACGCGCGCCGGGGCGCTGCCTCGGACCTGCTGGCCGCCTGGCGGGAGACGCTCGGTGACCGGGCCTGGGTGCTGTCCAGGGACGAGGCGATCAAGGAAGGCTGGTTCGGCCCGGTGGACGCGGCGATGACCAGCCGGATCGGCGACGTGGTGGCCGCCCCGGCCGGGTCCCTCGCCATCGTCGCCACCAAGGCCGAGCCGCGGGAGTCCGCGCTGACCGGCATGCACGGCTCGCTCACCCCGTCGGAGCAGCTGGTACCCGCGCTGATGTACACCGCGGCGTGAGCCAGCGCGCCGGCCGGGACGGCCTGCTGGTCACTGCGCGGGAACTCGCTGCGGAGCTGGCGCAGGACCGTCCCGGAGTGCCGCCGGTGCTGCTCGACGTGCGCTGGCGGCTCGCCGGGCCGCCCGGTATCGACAGCTACCGGCAGGGTCATCTTCCCGGCGCGGTCTTCGTCGACCTGGACCGGGACCTGGCCGGCCCGCCCGGACCAGCGGGCCGGCACCCGCTGCCCGACCCGGCCGCCTTCCAGGCGGCGATGCGCGCCGCCGGGGTGGGCCGGGACCGCCCGGTCGTGGTGTACGACGACAGCGACGCGATGAGCGCGGCTCGCGGCTGGTGGACGCTGCGCTACTTCGGCCACCCGGACGTCCGGGTGCTCGACGGCGGCTACCGGGCCTGGACCGGGGCCGGCCTGCCGGTCAGCACGGACGAGCCCGCCCCGGCGCCCGGTGACTTCACCGCGGAGCCCGGCCAGATGCCGGTGCTGGATGCCGCGGGCGCGCAGGAGACGGCGCGGACCGGCCTGCTCCTCGACGCGCGGGC
>DAIOWL010000854.1:0-3550 GCA_036758545.1 Streptosporangiaceae bacterium
TCCCGGAAGAGGGCGGCGACGGCAGCTCCATCGCGGAGAGCTTCGTCAGCAAGCGACGCTCCTAGCCGGCGGGGCCAGGGCTCCCCGGCCCGTTCGGCCGTGCCTGGATTAGCCGGCCGCGCAGGTGCGTCCAGCTCATGGCGAGCATGGTCGCCGCGGTCAGGCCGACCAGGCCGGCCAGGCCGACGGCGAGCGGGGCGCCGATCAGCTGCGCCACCGCGCCGCCGGCCAGGATGCCGAGGCCCTGGACGGCGTACAGGCCGGACTGGGCCACGCCGAACGCGCGGGCCCTGGTGTCGGGGCGCAGCGCCTGCACGAACGCGGCGGCCGCGGCGAGCTGGTAGGCGCCGCCCGCGCCCGCCAGCGTCCACAGCGCCAGCACGGCCCACAACGGGGGACTCCATGCGCTGCCGATCAGCGGGGCGCAGGACAGCACAGCAAGCCAGCCCATCATCCTGATCCGCGCGGACGGGGCGGCGATCCTGCTGATCAGGAAGGCGCCGATGACCATGCCGAAGGGCACGGCCGCCATCAGCAGTCCCACGGTCAGCGCGTTGCCGTGCAGGGAGCGCGCGTACGGCGCGGCCAGCCCCTCGGGCACGATGTAAAAGCCGGCCAGCCAGCCGAACAGCAGCAGGGTCAGCAGCAGGCGGCTGCCGAACACGATCCGGACGCCGTCCGCCGAGACGGCCCACAGCGAGGCCCGAGCCATGCCGGGTCGGCCCGGCGCCGGGCGGCTCCGCACTCCGGTCAGGACGATGAGGGCCGACAGGCCGAACGTCACGGCGTCGATGCCCAGCGTCTTGTGCGGGTCGAGCACGGCGACGATGGCGGCGCCCGCCACGAAGCCGAGAATCTGGCTGGCCTGGTAGGTGATGTTGCCGATGGCGGAGCCGAGCACGAACTTCTCGCCGGGCAGCACGTCCGGCATGAGCGCGGCCCGCGCCGACGAGAACGGCACCCCGGTCAGCACGGTGCAGAACAGCAGGACGCACAGCGCGGCAAGGGCAGGCTGGGGATCGCCATCAGGCCGACCGTGCCGACCCGGAACAGGTCGCAGACGATCATCACCCGGCGGCGCGGGAAGAGGTCCGCCAGACCGGACAGCAGCGGGCCGCCCGCGATCGGCGGCAGGTAGGTGAGCGCGTAGGCCAGCGCAGTGAGGAACGGAGAGTGGGTTCGGCCGTAGACGAGGATGGCGATGGCCACCTGGGCGAACTGGTCACCGGCGAAGGAGAGGACCTGGGCGCTCCACAGCGCACGGAACTCGCCGATGGCGAAGACCTCGCGGTAGGACGACCGCGCCTCGGGTGCCTCCGGTGCCGGCCCGGGTGGACGGCCTGGGCTTCGTCCCGGAGCTCAGACGTCACGGTCTGGCTCGCCCTCAGGCGTCGGCCAGGGTGGCATGCGGCGTATGGCCGGTTTCGCCGTCAAGCATGCAAACCCCCCAGGTCGTGCAGAGCTGACAACCGCCGAGATCGTCAGCGGTTGTCAGCTCTGAGTAATTCTCATATCGCTTACCGTGTCTGATGCGGCCAGTCTTTGCAAGAGGTATCGCCTGAATCCCCGTCGACTTGGCCGCGGTCTATCCGCTTTGCTGGTTCATGGTGTCTTCCCATATGCTGGGGCGGTCCCGACGGCGGGCTGATGCCGTCCACGGCGACCGAGCCGACGGCGCCCCCATCGTCTAGTGGCCCAGGACACCGCCCTTTCAAGGCGGCGGCACGGGTTCGAATCCCGTTGGGGGCACGCCCGGCTCAGCAAGCGCTCCGCGTGGTACAAGGTGGCCGGCCAATTCATTTGTACCGAACGGGCCGGGCCACTTGCCCTTGGTCACGCGGGTCAGCTTCGCCGCCTGACCTCGGTCTCCCGGGCGGAGAAGCTCTTGTGTACGGCGGCTCGCATCACTATCGGCGCGCCGGTGGTATGCTCTTCCGGGCGAAGGCGGTTGCCTTCTGCAGTCCCCATCACGGGGACACGTCGACTACGGTTGGCGGTACGAGGTCCTGTAGAGCAGCTTGGAGTGCTCGCCACCCTGTCAAGGTGGAGGTCGCGGGTTCAAATCCCGTCAGGACCGCGGGGATCCCCGGTGAGTTTCACTGGGGTCCCAGCCAGGTCAGGTAGCTCAGTCGGTATGAGCGTCCGCCTGAAAAGCGGAAGGTCGGCAGTTCGACCCTGCCCCTGACCACCAGTTTTGGGCTAGTCTCTAGTGCTCTGACCAGCACAAACGCCGACCTGGCGCTTTCGTACCTGCAACCGTCGAGTGACCATGACTGCCCGTGCGTGCCCGTGGTCGGCCGCTCGCTATCGCACGCGGATCGCACGCCGCGCCTTCGTGCCGCCGGATCGCGGCCTAACGGCTATCGTCGTTCCCGGCCGTGTCCACCGCATCCGCGTCCGGCACCGTCCGGCCCCGGCGGTGGTCCTGGTGCGCCGCCCCTCCCCCCCATCGGACTGACTGCTGCCGACCTATCCGCCGGAGGGGAGGTGTCAAGGGCCGATTCGTGTGTACGTTCACCAGGCACTTTGACCTGTGCTCGTTGTCCTGCGGCCAGATCGGGCCTTGATGCCGTACCGCAGGCGTATCACAATCCGGCGGCAGTCTGGTGGGGGGCATTTGCAGCTTCCGCGGTCATCCGGGACCAGGTGGTCATCGGCACTGGCAGCGACCTCGACGGTCCGTTTTTCGGGCGTTGTCATGGCACGAGCGTGGCACGGCGCACAACGGGCTCCGGACCCCGGCGGCCCGGGGCTGACTCTGCGTCACTCCCTGGTTGGGGGCACGACCTCGAGTGCTCTCCGGATCGTGATCAGCTGGTCTGCGGCCATCAGGGTCAGCGTCCTGGCCACCTGTCTTTGCGGGCGGAACAGCACCAGGCCGCCGCCGCGCGCCCGCAAGATCTTGGCCGCGACCACCAGCACCTGTACGGCCATGGAATCGACGTAGCTCAACCCGGACGCGTTGATCGTCAGATACCGCGCCCCCGCATTCAGCTGGCCGCCGATCAGCACGGTCAACTGCGCGGCGGAGGCAATGTCCGCCTCGCCGGATAGCACGATCACCGGCCCGGATTCCCCAGCCGCGACCGACGCCTGCAGCGCGCCCACAGGGTTAGCCTACTAGCGTCTGCGCCCATTCCGTCATCCCCTGAACGAACAGAAGCGCACCCGTCAGGGGGGTTAACCTCTGTCCGGACCTTGGATCGGCCCAGGGCTCCGGCGTGTTCCGGAGTTACCCCGTTTTGCCTGGTATGTGAGTGAATGGGGCGGAATCGCGCTGTTGATGGGTGCGGGTATGCCGCCTGATCATGTAGGTCCCTGAGGCCTGCATGAACGAGGTGTGGCATGCCCGCAGCGGCATTGCCGCGCGTGGGCGCGTGCGTGGTCGAGTCCGGTCCCGGTGGGGAGGATCTGGCCGTGGATGCGTGGCAGCGCCTGGAAGCGCTGCCTGACCCGCGCTCGCCGCGTGGGCGGATCTACCCGCTGGCCTGCCTGGTTGCGATCGCGGTCTGCGCGTTCACCGCGGCCGGGAACGATCGGTTCACCGCGG
>DAIOWL010000855.1:0-3547 GCA_036758545.1 Streptosporangiaceae bacterium
CGCCGGCCGGGGCGGTGCCGGGGGCAGGGGCGGGTGTCGCCGTCACGGGGGACTCCGGGTGGCCGGCGCAGCGCGCGCGGGCACCGGCTGAGCCGTGGGCCGCGGCGGGCACAGCAGGGGGGATCCGGTTGCGGGCTGGCCGGGGCTGCCGCTGTGGGCGGGTCTGCTGCCGGTGCGCGCTGGCCGCGCGGGGCGGCGGGGTGACTGGGCCGAGATCCAGACGCGGGCGGGGCGTCCGAGGTAGTAGTGAACGGCGGCCATGGCCGTCCTCCCTGGATGAGTCAGGGCGAGAAAAACTGATGGCGGGAAGCGGTGCGTGCTGCTGGTGGCCGGTGGCTGGCTGGGCGTCCGGGCGGGAGTGGTCGCGGCGTCAGGCGGTGTCAGGTGCGGCAGCCGCGCCGGGAAAGCAGGGATTGAATCTCTTGTAGTTGTGTCGTGGCCGGTGGTGCGCATCGCCGGTCTTCGTCTGCTGCCTTCCGCATCCTGCAGACGCCCGGCACGGCCCGGACGTGAGGTCCGCGTGGCGGTTTCGGCCTGCAGCGGAGAGGAGCCCGGTTCGGCTGCCGGGATGCGCAGGTGGACGGCCCGCCGGCGGGTGTTCATCTGCCTGTGCCCCCGCGGAGCGGGGGAATAGCGGGCAGTCCGCGTGGCCCGCGGCCGCTGGGAGGCTTCTGCGGCGGGTGCCTCGTCCGCCGGGCCGGGGCCTTCAGGCTGCGGGCCGGCCGTGATCCGCCATCACGCCCAAGATCGCTTCCAGGTAGTCGGCCGGGCTGGCGCCGGGCTCAAAGGCGATGGACACGTGCCCGGCAGGACTGGGGGATGACCAGCTGATGGAAGTGGCCGTAGCCGACGATGAGGTAGCGCAGCCAGCCGCAGTCGATGTTGCCGCGCCGGGTGGCCAGGGTGAGCAGGGTGGGGTTGACCAGGAGCTCCTCGTACAGGTCGCTGTCGCTGCTGGAGGCGTTGCGCAGATCAGGCCGCGAGAGCATCTGCACTTGCTGACCGTGAGCGGCCGCGACATAGCGAATGTCCGGCGAGATCGCGAAGACATCATTATGCAGATCGCTCATCGACTTCCCTCCGGTGGCCCGCCCGGACGGTGGTGCCGGGGCTGCCGCGCCGGCCTGGCCGTCCCCGCCGCACCGAACACGATAATCTGCGTGCCGCTATCCACGCGGCCGATGAAGCGGGCTGCCGCAAATAGCCGGCGATAACGTAACTCGCACTCCGGCTTGGCCGTAACACTGCGTCGCGATCGCTTGCTGTGGCTGACGCACACACTCCCGCCGTTCGGCGCGGCCGGCTGGCGCGTGAGGGTGCCACCGGTGTGGGCGCAGATCTGGCTAATTTGCGCGCCCGCAGTCATGGCTGCCCGAGGCCCGGTCGTGCAGCTCCATAACACGCGCTGTCTCAGAAGCGCGCTGAAAGGCTTCATCATGCCAGATGCATGCCGGAACCAGACTGAGCGGCAGGGCTGGTGCCCGTGCCGACGCAGGTCAACACCCGATACAGGGTGGCTGGCTGCCTGGACTAACGATCCGCTGGTCTGAGCTGAGCCCGGCGCGGGGGTTCGTCACCTGCGGCGTGGGCGCGCGATCCGCGCGGATTGCGGCAGATGCGGGCGGCCAGCTTCGCCGGCCGTCCATCGTGCGGGAGACCGTCGCATAGGAGGCCACCGGCCTGAACACGCGCCATTGACCCGGGCCCGCGGATACACCCGCTGGCTTACCCGCCCGGAGGACGCTTCGCGGACCGCCTGTTAGCGTCGATCACCACGACAAGGCGCGACGACACGAGGTGACCTGGTGAAGGCGATTGTCCAGGAGCGGTTCGGGCCGCCGGAGGTCCTCCGGCTGGTGGACACCGACCCGCCCGGGGCCGGTGCCGGCGAGGTGCTGGTCCGGGTGCACGCCGCCGCGCTTAACCCCTATGACTGGCACATCATGCGAGGCGACCCTCTCATCGCGCGGCTCATGGGGGAAGTGGGGCTGACGAAGCCGAAGGCCCGGGTGGCCGGGATCGACGCGGCGGGCGTGGTGGAGGCAGTCGGCGCGAACGTGCGCGGGCTGCGGCCCGGTGACGAGGTGCTCGGCTTCTGCCGGGGCGCGTTCGCCGAGTACGCGCGCGCGGAGGCAGGCAAGGTGGTGCCCAAGCCGGTGAGCCTGTCCTTCGAGCAGGCGGCGGCGGTCCCGATGGCGGGGACCACGGCCCTGCGCGGGATCCAGGATGCAGGTGCGGTGCGGGCCGGGCACCGGGTGCTCGTCAACGGGGCCGCCGGCGGCGTCGGCACGTACGCCGTCCAGATCGCGGCGGCGCTGGGCGCCGAGGTCACCGGGGTGTGCAGCACGCGCAACGCCGGGCTGGTGCGCTCGATCGGTGCCGCGCACGTCGTCGACTACACGACGCAGGACTTCACCGACGAGCGCGTGCGTTATGACATG
This sequence comes from Streptosporangiaceae bacterium, assembly GCA_036758545.1. Lineage (GTDB taxonomy): Bacteria > Actinomycetota > Actinomycetes > Streptosporangiales > Streptosporangiaceae > Palsa-504. Next base: position 2,442 of record DAIOWL010000855.1, read on the forward strand.
ATCCTCGACAACGTGGGCAACCGGCCACTGAGCCGGCTGCGCCGGGCACTGACCCCGGGGGGGACCCTCGTGCTTAACGGCGGCGGCTCACCCGGCCACGTGTTCGGGCCCGTCGCTGGCATCCTGCGGGCGGTCGTGGTCAACGGTCTCGTCCGGGAGCGGCTCCGGCTGATCCCGCACGAGCAAAAGCGGGAGCAGCTGCTCACCCTCACCGGGCTCATCGAGGCCGGGAAGCTCACACCGGTCCTCGACCGGACCTACCCGCTGGCCGAAACGGCCGAGGCCCTGCGCCGCGTGGAGCAGGGGCACGCACGCGGCAAGGTCATCATCACCGTGGCCTAAGACCGGCAGGGGCGCCCGGGAACCAGCGAACGTCCTCCTACATCGTTCTGCGGCCGCCGCCCCCGGCCGCAGCGCGCTCCGGGCGCAGGCGCCCTCCGCCCTGGACCGCGCGGCGCCGCCCGGAGGAGACGGTGAGGTTCCGGGCGGCCGCGGTGGCGGCGACCCGGTCCAGCAGCAACTTGGTCAGCAAGAACGGCGCGAGGTGGTTGAGCACGAAGGCGAAGTACCTGAGCGGCCAGACGGCGCACCTCCGCCTGGGAGGACGTGTCGGCGGCAAAGATGTCCACGGCGTGGTTACCCGTTGCGGCGCGGATATCGGCCGCGGCTGCCGCGGCGCGGCCCTGATCACGGGCGGTGATGCCAACCCGGGCGCTCAGCGCGGCGAGCCCGGTGGCGTGGCCTTGCCGATGCCGCCAGTGCCTCCGGTGACAAGCACTACTTGCCGGCCACGAGGGGGTATCAGTCATGGCCTGTTCCTGTCTGGCTGCCATCGGCCAGCGGGACAACCGGTCCCTCGTCCCGGGCGGACAGCGCGGCTGCGCCGTCGCCGTCGCCGTCGCCGGCGAGGAGTGCCAGGACTTCGCCCACGGCTGCCATTCCCCCGCTGCCAGGCACTGGCAGCGGGGGGCGAAGCGGCAGGTGCGCCTGGATCTGGTAGCGGTTGCGGCGGCCGTCCTTCTGCTTGACGACGTACCCCGCCTCGGTCAGGTCGGTGACGATGCCGTAGGCGGTGCGCTCGGTGACGCCCACCCTGGCCGCGATGT
>DAIOWL010000856.1:0-3537 GCA_036758545.1 Streptosporangiaceae bacterium
GGTAAGCATTCAGCCCATTCACGCGTGGTGATGGGTGGCGCGATCTTCTGATCGGTGGTTACGGGGGGAATGCCTGGGCCGGCGGTCGCCAGGGTGCCCCGAGCATGAGGGTGTGCAGGACGTCCATCGCGTTGCGGCCGTGCTTGCGGGCGGTGTCGATGTAGCCTCGGATATCGAGGCGGTCCTGGGTGACGTCGTCGCTGGCCAGGCGGCCGGAGATCTTCTGCTGCGTCTTCAGCGGCCGGACGCCGCGCTCGCTGAGGTTGTTCGTCGGCCAGATCCGGGTGTCCGTGGTGAAGCGCAGCACGTCAGCCTGGCGGTCGCGGCAGAATTCGAGCAGCTCGCGGCCAGGCTTCTGCTTCACGGTGGTCTTCGCCCCGGGAACGCGGGGGACGCTGGCCAGGCCAGCGAGGACAGCATGGCGGAACTCGTGCTCCAGCGGGGCGAGCACGTCGGCGGGGATGGCGGGAAGTCCCTGGTCAACGGCATCGTGCCATGCGCGGATCAGGCCGCGCAGGGCCCGTTGGGCCTGCACGGGCCAGACGGCCCCGGGATAAGCCTCGACGCAGTCCTCGAAATCCCGGAGCAAATGTGCCAGGCAGAACTGGTTCCCGGCGACATGCTCCCACCGGGAGCTGGAGTAATTCTGGTAGCGGTCCGAGACGACGATCCCGGCGAAGGCCGGGAGGATCCCGGCCTCTTCCATCGAGTCCAGGCTCCGGCTGCCCAGCCAGAACGCCGAATACGACTCGGTGAAGGCGCCGTGGACGTACTTCTTCTCCCCGGCCGGCCCCGACCGCAGCGTCGTCTCGTCGAATCCCGCCACCGCGGACGCCGTGATCAGCTCCCGGATCAGCGTGACCACGTCCTTGAGCAGCGACGCGGCCCTCGCCAGGCACGAGTGGACGAACCCGTCGGAGACCAGGGCGCCGGTCACGTCGGCGATCAGCAGCCGGCACCGCTCCACCGGCACGTGCTGGAAAACGACCAGGTAGACCGCCAGTGCGCGCAGCCGCGGCCCGATCGAGAGGGCGGAGCCCGGCACGCCGGCCGGGCGCGGCGCGGCATGCGCCCGCCCGCAGGCGCAGCGGACCTCGTGCAGATCGTGCTGCACTCTCTCCGCGGACGCGACGGGGACTTCCTCCTGCTGGAAGGACCGGGAAACTCCCCGGTCGGCAGCGTCCGCCAGGTCGCGTCCGCACGCGCAGGCACCACCGGGGAAGTGGTCCTCGGTGCGGTCCGGGACCTCCCAGGTCATGGACGCGCCCGGGCTGCCCGGCTGCTTGCCCTGCTTCTTCTTCCCGGCTGCCCGCTCCGCGGCCCGCCGCTCCCGCCGCGGCGGCTTCCGCCCCGGCTGGTCATCCATGCTCGGCGGGATCGAGGAGTTCCCGCTGTTCCGCGACCCCGAACGCAGCGCTGCCTCAAGCTTCTCTCGCAGGTCAGCGACCAGCGCCTCCAGCACAGCGACCCGTTCGTCCTGCAGCGCGAGCCGCTCCCCCTGCTCGCGGATCAGCGCATCACGCGGATCCTCCGCCGACGGCACATCGGTCACGGTCAGCCATCATCCCGCAAGCCGCATGAAGTTACCGCGTCAACATCAGGGCCGCAGCCGAAACGTAACCGGCGATCACCCAGCGCAACTCAAAGGCAGGGACCTGAATGCTTACCATCAAGTGCTTGAATGATTGATGGAGGGTTATTCAGCGGATTCTGTAGAAGTGTAGCCCGACAACCGCCGATACGGTTGCGGCGAGGGTTTTGAACGGGCGACGGTAGTCACTGCTCATTATCCTCCAGTTCTTGAAGTGAGAGATTACCTGTTCGATCATCCAGCGGATCTTGTTGACGCCGCTGTTGAATTCCTTCTGCCAGGCTAGGAGTTCACCTCCGGGCGGCTTCTTGAACGGGGTGATCATGTCGTTGCCGACGTATCCCTTGTCGCCGATCCAGTTTCCGGGATCCATTGCCAGTCGGGGTCCTCGATCCACATTTCTGTCAGGCCCCAGGGCTCTTCGGCCGGCTCGCGCAGGACGCGGGCCCCGGCCGCGGCCAGGCGGCGGTGCTCGGCCCGGACGTCCCGTACCTGCAGCCAGATCATGACCGGGTCCCCGGAGGGAGCCGGCCCGCGGCCGGAGACCTCGAGTAGCCCCTGCCCGAGGAAGAACACCACGCCGGGATCGGCGGCGGGCCCGGACTCGCGGTAGACCGCCAGGCCCGGCACGTCGCGGTAAAAGCGCCTGCTGCGGCCCGGGTCGACCGGGCGCAGCAGGATACGGCTACTCAGGACCTCCATGCCGGCATCCTCGGCCCGAATATCAGGTAGGCGCTGGAACCGCCGCTACGCGCACCAATTGACGGGTGTCCTGCTTGACTGGCTGCTGGCACGTAACTGCGTAATCTGGGCGTCCGCGCTCAGCTGGGAGCCCGGGTGTGCTGTTGTCCCGGGTTCCGGCGGCGCAGCCTGAACCGGGTGGTGCCGGAGGGCCGCCCGTGCTCAGGTGCCGCAGTAGGTGAGGTACGGGACGCAGCTCACGGGTGCCGGGCCGGCGTAGTCTTCCAGGCCGGGCCGCTCCTCGAAGGGGCGGGAGACGACGTCCGCGAGACGGTGGAAGGGCGCCATCTCGCCCTCGGTCGCCGCGGCGAGCGCCTCTTCGACGCGGTGGTTGCGCGGGATGTAGACGGGGTTGACCCGGTCCATCGCGGCGGCCACCGCGGCACGGTCCGCGGGCAGCAGGGCCTCGCGGCGGGCGGCCCAGGCATCGAAAGGCTCCGGCTCAGCGAACAGCGCCCGCGCGGTGCCGGCGGACAGCGCGCGGAAGAAACGCGTGAAGTCGACCGTCTGCGACCGCATCAGCTTCAGGATGTCCTCCGCCAGGGTCCGGTCCGGCGCGGCGATCCCGAGCTTCGCCGCCATGCCCTCGGCCCAGTGACGCTCGTAGGCGGCAGTGAACCCGTTCAGCGCGTCGGTGGCCGCCTCAACCGCGGCGTCGCCGTTGTCGTCGAGCAGCGGCAGCAGGGCCTCCGCCAGCCGGGCCAGGTTCCACTGCAGGACCTGCGGCTGGTTGCCGTAGGCATAGCGGCCGCGCTCGTCGATGGAGCTGAACACCGTGGCAGGGTCGAAGGCGTCCATGAACGCGCACGGGCCGTAGTCGATGGTCTCGCCAGAAATAGTCGTGTTGTCAGTATTCATAACCCCGTGAATGAACCCCACCAGCATCCACCGTGGCTGCGCCCCGTCCTCCCGCAGCACCCGCTCGCCAGTAGCGACCACCGCGAGCGCCCGCGTGGTCGGAATGCCGAGGCCGTGCATGGCCTCGCCGATCAGGTATTCGCGCAGCATCGGGCCGACGACGGCCTTACCATCGCCGCCCCGGGAGAACGGCGTGCGCCCGGACCCCTTGAGATGAAGGTCGCGGCGGCGCCCCTTCAGGTCGATCACCTCACCGAGCAGCAGCGCGCGGCCGTCCCCGAGGCGGGGCGAGTACTGGCCGAACTGGTGGCCGGCGTAGGCCTGGGCGACCGCTGTGACCCCCTCCG
>DAIOWL010000857.1:0-3535 GCA_036758545.1 Streptosporangiaceae bacterium
ACCTTCATGATGCCGATCGAGGTCGCCGGGTCGATGTTCCCGGTCGGCTCGTCGGCGAGCAGGATCATCGGCCGGTTGACGAACGCCCGGGCCATAGCGACCCGCTGCTGCTCGCCGCCGGACAGTTCGTCGGGCATCCGGTCGTGCTTGCCCTCCAGCCCGACGAGGTCGATCACCTCGGGAACGACCTTGCGGATGAAGCGCCGGTGCTTGCCGATGACCTCGAGTGCGAACGCGACGTTCTGGTAGACGTTCTTGTTCGGCAGGAGCCTGAAGTCCTGGAAGACGCAGCCGATCCGCCGCCGCAGGTACGGCACCTTCCAGTTGCTCAGTCGCGCGAGGTCCCGGCCGGCCACGTGGATCCTGCCATCCGTGGGACGCTCCTCCTTCAGGACCAGCCGTAGGAATGTCGATTTACCCGAACCGGACGGGCCGACCAGGAAGACGAACTCCCCCTTCGCGACCTCGATGTCCACGTTCTCCAGGGCGGGACGGTTCTGATTCGGGTAAACCTTTGTGACGTTATCGAAATTGATCACGAGACCATCACAGCGATGTAGGTACGGACGTGGTTGGCCTGATGAACCCGGTGCCACCGCCAACCTGGGCGACATGCGGGTAACCTGATTTGGGCAGGGAACAGTCTAGAGGGAAACTGGCAGCTAAGGCCTTACATCGCGGTAACTGCCAGGCCGCGCACCACCCGGAAGGGGTTCCGATGAGCTGCGAACACCTGATCTGCGCACAATGTGCCGGGCCGGTGGTGGAGGGCCGGTGCCCGGCCTGCCGCGCTTCCCGGGATCACGTCCACCACCCGCACTCCGGGACTAGTACCCAGCTGATCATCGCCGCCATCCTGGCGCTGGCCTTCGTGCTCCTGCTGGCGCTCCAGTTCGCCCGGTAGCCCAGGCTACTAGCGCCCATTCTGGCGCATCCACCTGATCTCAGCGTCGATGAACTCGTCGATCTCGCCGTCGAGGACGGCCACGGCGTTCCCGGTCTCCATGCCCGTCCGCACGTCCTTGACGTTCTGGTAGGGGTACAGGACGTAGTTGCGGATCTGGGTCCCCCAGGCGCGGCCGCCGTCGCCGCGCAGCGCCTGCATCTGCTCGGCCTCCTCCTGCCGCCGCCGTTCGAGCAGCTTGGCCTGGAGCACGGCCATCGCCGACGCGCGGTTCTGGATCTGGCTGCGCTCGTTCTGGCAGGAGACGACGATCCCGGTAGGCAGGTGGGTGATGCGGACCGCGGAGTCGGTCGTGTTCACGCCCTGGCCGCCGGGGCCGCTGGAGCGGAACACGTCCACCCGGATCTCGTCCTCGGGGATGTCGATGTGGTCGGTCTGCTCCACCACCGGCATCACGTCGACGCCGGCGAACGAGGTCTGCCTGCGTCCCTGGTTGTCGTACTTGGAGATGCGGACCATCCGGTGCGTGCCGTGCTCGCCGCGCAGCGTCCCGTAGGCATAGGGCGCGTTCACCGCGAACGTGGTCGACTTGATCCCGGCTTCTTCGGCGTAGGAGGTGTCGTACACCTCGGTCGGGTACTTGTGCCGCTCCGCCCAGCGCAGGTACATCCGCAGCAGGTTCTCTGCGAAGTCGGCGGCGTCCGCCCCGCCCGCCTGGGCGTTGATCGAGATCAGCGCCTCCCGCGCGTCGTACTCGCCGTTCAGCAGCGTGCGCACCTCGAGCTGGTCGATCTCGGCGTGCAGCGCGGCCAGTTCGCCCGCTGCTTCCTGCTTAGTGGGCTCGTCGTTCTCGCGTTCGGCCAGGTCGAACAGCACCTGGGTGTCGGCTAGGCGCTGCCGCAGGTTGGTCAGCCTGTTCAGCTCCGCTTCCAGGTAGGAAAGCCGCCGGGTCACCTTCTGCCCACGATCCGGGTCCGTCCACAGCTCAGGGTCGGCGGCCTGCAGACGCAGATCGGCCGCTTCCTTCTGCATTTCGCCAGGATCCAGCACGGCCTCGATGCTGTCGAGCGTCGAGGTCAGTGCCGTGATCTCATCGGCGGGATCGGTACCTGCCATGCCGGCAAGCCTAACCGAGCGCAGACCAGGAGTCCGCATCCCGCCCGACACGCCATTCCCGGGGGTTAAACCCGGTATCCTGCGTTAGCGTGACACACGGAAAGGGCTGGACCAGGGCGGCCAGACGAGGCGGTGCGGCCACCGCGATCGGGGCGGCGGCGCTGGCCGCCGTAACCCTGTTGTCCATCCAGGGCTGCGCTCCGGCCCCCGACGCGGACGCGGACACCCCCGCCAGCCATAGTGTTACCTTCGCCGACGCGCGGGGCGCGTACCAGACCTACCTGAAGGTCAGCGACACGGCCGCGGCCACCGGAGACGAGGCGTCGGCGCTCACCGTCGTTACGGCGGCCCAGTGGACTCAGACCAGGAGCCAGTACAACGCGCTGGTCTCGGCGGGCACTCCGGTCCCCCGGTACCAGTACGGCAGCCCCGCGTTCTACGTACCCGCGCTGTCCAGCTTCCCGGAGTGGTTCATGGTGACGGCGAACAGGACCACCGTCACCGGCGGAAAGCCGGGCGCGACCGACCACACGCTGATGCTGTTCGCCCGCGAGAAGGCGACCGAGGACTGGACGCTGAGCGGCACGGCCGTGCTGAGCCGGCCGCTGCCCGCCATCGCCCGCGACATCGACGGCTACGCCGTCCCGCTGTCCAGCAGGGACTCCAGCCTGCTGCTACGCCCGGATGTGGTGGGGGCGACGCAAGCGGCTGTGGTGGACGACGGGCCGTCCAGCCCGGCCGCGGGGGTGATCGCCGCCGGGCCGCTGACGACCGGGCTGCACGCGGCGCAGACCGCCCGCGCGGCCGCCGAGCAGCGCCGCGGCCTGCAGTACCAGTGGCTGCTGCAGGGCGCGCCGTTCCCGCAGGTCGGGCTGCGCTTGGCCGGCAGCGGCAGCGCCCTGATCATGTACGGGATGTACCTGAACACCAGCAACGAGCACCCGAACCTCGTGGCCGGTTCGCCGATCGCCGTGCCGGCCGAGTTCAAGCCGATGCTGGCCGAGCCTACCGAGATCGGCTACCACGCGGTGCTCGCCAGCTGGGCGTACCAGTTCGCCGCGATCGACCCGGCCGCCACCGCGCGCAACGGCAAGCTGGAGGTCATCGGTTCCCAGCGCGGCCCCAGCTTCGGCCACGCCTACTAGAGCGCTGGTTAGCTCCGCAGCGCGGCCGCTTGTCCTTTTTGTCGGGTTTACGTCCTGAATTACGTGGTTGATTCAGGCTTCGTGGTTGATCTGGGGGTCTATCGTGCACCGGATCAACCACGAAGCCCAGATCAACCACGCTAATCGTAGCGAGCCCTGGCTGGCCTGCCGACTATGAGGCTCCAGGGCTTCTGAGGTCAGCGTTAGTTATTGGGGCCGGTGTTACTTGACTCGCTTTCAGCGGTGACACTACTCCGCGTCAGGCAGGAGCTGCGCAGTGCTGCTCAACCTCGGGCAGGAGCTGGGCAAGTGCTACTCGGCCTCGGGTCACTCGGCTTCGGGGAGGGAACTGGAGGCGACCAGGGTACGG
>DAIOWL010000858.1:0-3507 GCA_036758545.1 Streptosporangiaceae bacterium
ACCCGCACGTCGTCGTCCAGGAACGTTACCCACGGGGTGCTGGTGACCCGCCAGCCGGCGTTACGCGCCGCGGCCGGGCCCACGCCTCCGCTGGTGACGACGTGCAGCGGCAGCGCGGACGAGCCGGGATCGATATCCAGGGGCCCGGGACGGGCGGGGCGGTCGTCGACGATTACCACCTGCTCGGGTGCCGGGCCGGCGGCGCTGTCCAGCGCGGCCAGGCAGTCACGCAGGCAGGGCCGCCCGATGGTAGGGACGACCACCGAATACCGGATCACGGGCGCCGGACCAGGAAGCGGCCGATGGCCAGCGCGTCCACCGGCGTGGAGCCGAAACATTCCAGGGCGTCCCTGATGTCGTCCACCATCGGCCGGCCCGCGGTGTTGAGGCTGGTGTTGACCAGTACCGGGAGCCCGGTGCGTTCCTCGAAGGCGGCGAGCAGGGCGGCGACCAGCGGCTGCGTCGCCGGGTCGACCGTCTGCACGCGGGCGGTGCCGTCCACGTGTACCACCGCCGGGATCCGGTCTCGCCAGTCCGGGGCCACGTCGTGCACGAACAGCATGTAAGGGCTAGGCAGCGGTCCGCGCGAGAAGATCGCGGGAGCCCGGTCGGCCAGCACCATGGGCGCGACCGGCCGGAACTTCTCCCTGCCCTTGACGTCGTTGAGCCGGTCCAGGTTGGCCCGCCGGCCCGGGTGAGCCAGCAGCGACCGGTGCCCCAGAGCGCGGGGGCCGTATTCACTGCGGCCCTGAAACCAGGCCACCACCCCGTCGTCGGCCAGCACCCCGGCCACGGCGCCGGCCAGGTCCGGCGGTCGCTCGAACGGCACCCGGGCGGTGCGTAGCGCGGCCTCGATGTCGGCGTCGGTGAAGCCCCGGCCCAGGCCGGCGCCGGTCATCGACCAGGCCGGCTCACCCTTGTCCGCGGCGATCTGCAGCGCCGCGCCCAGCGCGGTGCCGGCGTCACCGGCCGCGGGCTGCACCCAGATCTGGCCGAACGGGCTGCGTTCGTGCAACACCGTATTGGCCACGCAGTTCAGCGCGGTGCCGCCTGCCAGCGCCAGCACGCGGTCGCCGGTGCGGGCGTGCAGTTCGCCCGCCAGGGCCAGCAGCACTTCCTCCAGGCGGCGCTGCACGCTGGCGGCCAGGTCGGCGTGCGCGCCGGTCAGTTCGCCGCCGGGCTTCCGGGCCGGAGCCAGCTGATTCCAGTCCACCGGATCGGTGCGGAAGCCGCCGGGAACGGGCCTGACCTTCTCGCGGATCTGGTCGAGGAAGCGCGGCTCGCCGTAGGAAGCCAGCGCCATCACCTTGTACTCGTCGCTGGAACGCAGGAAGCCGAGGTGGGCGGTCAGGTCCTCGTACAGCAGGCCGAGCGAGTGCGGCAGCGGCTGGGTGGCCAGGATCTCCAGCTGGCCGCCCGAGTACCGGCCGCTCAGGAAGGAGTCCTGCTCGCCGCGGCCGTCGCAGACCAGCACGGCGCACTCCGGCGGCCCCGCGGCCAGGCCAGCCGAGGCGGCGTGCGCCACGTGGTGGCGCACGAAACGGGCGCGGCCCGGGTCCAGGCCGGGCAGCTCCCCGGCGAGGAACTCCGGTGCGCGGGTGGCGTACACGGTGCGCAACTTGTCCCACGGGTCGTTAAGGCCCATGTCCGCGGCCGGGCGCGCCAGGGCCGGGTCGTAGGAGAAGGCGATCAGGTCGACATCCGCGGGGGACAGGCCGGCCTGGCGCAGGCACCAGCGGGCGGCCATGGCCGGCTGTTCCCAGGCCGAAAAGGGCACCGGCCGCTTGCCGTGCTTGCGGCGGCTGAAGCGCTCTTCCTCGGCGGCGGCCACCACCACGCCGTCAACGACGAGCGCGGCCGCCGGGTCGTGGAAGACGGAGTTGACGCCCAGCACACGCATGCCTACCTCCCGTCATTGACTGGTTCCCGGGGGTCGGCTGCCTGCCCTGGCCGCCAACCGCCAAACCTGGCTCACCCGGGTTCGGAATCTGCAATGTTTCAGCAACTGTGAATTGGCAAGGATGAGCGGCCCGTAGCCGGATGAGGGATATGGGGACAACGTGAGAATCGACATGATCTCGGAGCACGCCAGCCCGCTGGCCGCGCTGGGCGGTGCCGACGCCGGCGGGCAGAACGTGCACGTGGCGGCGCTGGCCGCCGCGCTGGCCCGGCGCGCGCATGAGGTCACCGTGTTCACCCGCCGCGATTCACCCCGGCCGCCGGACGCGGTGCGGTTTGCGCCCGGGGTGACGGTGCGGCACGTGCCGGCCGGACCGCCTCGGCCGCTGCCCAAAGACGACCTGCTGCGCTACATGCCCGCCTTCGCGGACTGGCTGGCCGCGCGCTGGCGCGACCAGCCGCCGGACGTAGCCCACGCTCACTTCTGGATGAGCGGCATCGCCGCCATCCGGGCGGCGGCCCGCAGCCCGGTGCCCGTGGTCCAGACGTTCCACGCGCTGGGCAGCGTGAAACGGCGCTGGCAGGCCGAGGCCGACACCAGCCCGCCACAGCGCCCCGACGTCGAGGCGGCCATCGCCCGGCAAGCAACCGCCATCATTGCCACCTGCACCGACGAGGTATCCGAACTCGCCGCCTACGGGGCCGGGCCGGAAACCATGTACGTGGTCCCGTGCGGGGTCGACTGTGACCGCTTCCGGCCCGCCGCGGAAGCCGGCGCCGCCGGGCCGCACTCCCCGGTACGTGTGCTGACGCTGGGCCGGCTGGTCCGCCGCAAGGGCAACGACACTGTCATCGAAGCCATCGCCGGAATGCCAGGCACCGAACTAGTCATCGCCGGCGGTCCTGATCCGGGCCAGCTCCACGAAGATCCCGAGGTAGCGCGGCTGCGCCGGATCGCCGGGGCGTGCGGCGTGTCCCACCGGGTCCTGTTCACCGGCCGGGTGCCACACGAGGACGTGCCCGCGCTGCTGAGATCCGCGGACATCGTGGTGTCGGATCCCTGGTACGAGCCGTTCGGCATCGTGCCGGTGGAGGCCATGGCCTGCGGGAGGGCCGTGGTGGTCTCGGCGGTGGGCGGCCACCTGGACACGGTCACCGACGGGGTCACCGGGCGCCTGGTGCCGCCCCGCGACCGCGCCGCCCTGATCGCTGCGCTGTGGCAGCTAGTGACCGATCCCGGTCTGCGCCGGCAGCTGGGTACGGCGGCCGCGGCCCGCGCCACCCGCTACTCCTGGGACGCAATCGCGGCCGAGACCGAGGCCGTTTACGCCGGTGTCCGGCAGGACCGGAGGGTGGCAGCGCGATGAGCACCAGATATACCGGGATGAACGGTTCTCACCTGGCCAGGCTGGCGGCCACGCTGCGTGCCTTCGAACCGCAGGTGCCGCGGCTGGAGGCCTGGGGACGGCAGGCCGCTGAGGTGCTCACCGCCGGCGGCCGCCTGCTGGCCTGCGGTAACGGCGGCAGCGCGGAGCAGGCCCAGCACCTCACCGCCGAGCTCGTCGGCCGCTACCAGGACGAGCGGCAGCCGCTGGCCGCGCTCCCGCT
>DAIOWL010000859.1:0-3500 GCA_036758545.1 Streptosporangiaceae bacterium
CACGTCGGCGGGGAGTGGGCCGGCACCCCGCTCATCCTCGTCCACCATGTCGGCACTAGGTCAGGGACCGAGCGCGTCACGCCGCTTGGCTACTTCCCCCTCGACGGCGGCCGCTACGCGATCGCCGCCTCGAGCGGTGGATCACCCCAGCACCCGGCCTGGTACCACAATCTCAGGGCCCACCCCAGCGTCACGGTCGAGGTGGGCGCCGAGACGTTCACCGCAATGGCGCAGGAGCTTGACGACGCCGCCCGCGCCGAGCTGTGGCCAACGCTGGTCGCGCGGCATCCCACGCTCGGCCAGCACCAGGACAGGACCACCAGGCAGGTCCCCGTCTTCGTACTGACCCGGCAGAACTAGCGCGCACGAGCCGGCCCCGCTCAGACCTCCATGACCACGGCCTTGGGCTCGGTGAAGAACTCGCGGCTGAAGGTGCCGCCCTCGCGGCCGATGCCGGAGTCGCCGACGCCGCCGAACGGGACGCGCAGGTCGCGGACGAAGAAGCAGTTAACCCAGACCGTTCCGGCCCGCAGTGCGGCGGAAGCCCGGTGCGCACGGGACAGGTCCCGGGTGAAGACCATGGCGTTCAGGCCGTAGCGGGTGTCATTGGCCGAACGGATGGCGTCCTCGTCATCGTCGAAGGCGGCGATCGTCACCACCGGGCCGAACACCTCCTCACGGCAGATGCGCGCGGCCGGCGGGGCGTTCTCCACCACGGTGGGCAGCACCACCCAGCCGTCGCCGAGGCCGCCGGTCCTGATCGTGCCGCCGTCGGCCTCGATGCCGTCCAGGTAGGAGCGGACCTTCCGGTAGTGCTGCTCGGACGCCAGCGGCCCGAGCTGGGTGGCCTCGTCCTTCGGGTCGCCGGCCACCAGGGCCTTCGCGGTGGCCACGAAGCGCTCGGCGAACTCGGCGTAGATGCCGCGCTGGACGTACAGCCGCGAGCCGGCCAGGCAGACCTGGCCCGCGTTGCTGAAGATGGCCCGGATCGACCAAGCGACGGCGTTGTCCAGGTCGGCGTCGTCGAACACGCCGGGCGGCAGCCCGGCCGCCAGGGCCAGGCTGGCCATCAGCGCCGCGGACGCCGGGGTGTCCTCGGCGGGCTTGAGCACCACGGTGTTGCCGCAGGCCAGCGCCGGCGCGACCTTCCAGGACTCGAGCATGAGCGGGAAGTTCCACGGCGCGATCGCGGCGACCACGCCGGCCGGCTCGAACCGGGTGTAGGCGTGATGGCCGCTGTCCATCGGCAGCACCTCGCCGGTGGACAGCCGGGCGTGGTCGGCGAAGAACCGGTAGTTGGCCGCGGCCCGGGGCCCAGTTAAATCAACACTGTCCGGCCGCGGGCGTCGCTGATCGGCTTGCCCATGTCGGTGGTGTCGGCCAGCGCGAGCGCGTCGGCGTTCGCCTCGATCAGGTCGGCGAACCTGTGCGTCCAGGGGTCCACCGAGGCGAACCTGGCCCCGGAGGCCGACTCGGACTCCTGCCCGTCGATCACATGGCCGATGAAGGTCATCGGGCCCCCGTCGCGGCTAGGTCACGCTCCTGGGCGAGGCCCACGGCGATGTCGATGATCATGTCCTCCTGGCCGCCGACGTAGCCGAGCTCGCCGGCTCGCTGCAGGATCTCGTGGGTGGGGACGCCGTAGCGCTCGGACGCCCGTTCGGCGTGCAGCAGGAAGCTGCTGTAGACCCCGGCCCAGCCCTGCACGATCGCGGGCCGGTCCATCTTGGGCCAGCGGGGCAGGAACGGCCGCACCACTTCCTCGGCCGCGGCCAGCACGCCGCCCACGTCCACGCCGGTCCGCACGCCGAGGTGGTCGAAGGTAGCGGCCAGCACCTCGGTGGGCGAGTTGCCCGCGCCGGCGCCGAGCGCGCACAGCGCGCCGTCCACCTGGCGGGCGCCGTGCTGGTAGGCCAGCACCGAGTTGGCCACGCCGAGGGAGAGGTTCTGGTGGCCGTGGAAACCGATCTCGGCCTGGTGGCCGACCTCGGCGTACATGGCCTTGATCCGCTCCTGCGCGTCGCCGAGCACCAGCGCCCCGGCCGAGTCCACGCAGTAGACGCACTCCGCGCCCGCGTCCACCATGATGCGGGCCTGCCTGGCCAGCTCGTCTGGCGAGGTCTTGTGCGCCATCATCAGGAACCCGACGGTCTCCATGCCCAGGTCGCGGGCCAGCCCGAAGTGCTGGATGGACACGTCCGCCTCGGTGCAGTGGGTCGCGATCCTGGCTACCGAGGCGCCGGCCTCGCGGGAATTGCGCAGGTCGTCCTTTGTGCCGATGCCGGGGACGAGCAGCACCGCGATCTTGGCCTGGGTGGCTTCCTCGACGCCGGCCGCGATCAGCGCGATCTCGTCCACCCGGGAGAAGCCGTAGTTGAACGAGGACCCGCCGAGGCCGTCGCCGTGGGTGACCTCGATGACCTCGACGCCGGCCGCGTCCAGGGCGTGCACGGTGGCGCGGACCTGCTCCTCGGTGAACTGGTGCGCCATGGCGTGGCTGCCGTCGCGCAGGGTGGTGTCGGTGATACGCAGGTGATCGCTCATGCCGGTACCTCCGCGGCGCGCCGCTCGCCGATGACCTCGCCGACCTGGGCGGCGGCCGAGGTCATGATGTCCAGGTTGCCCGCGTACTCGGGCAGGTAGTCCCCGGCCCCGAGGACCTCGAGGAAGACCGCGACCCTGGCGTGGCCCTGCCAGGACTCGCGCGCCTCGTCGAACTGCGGCTCCGCGCGCAGCGTGTAGCCGGGCACGTACTGCTGCACCTCGGCGACCCGCCGGTGAATCGCCGCGGTGATCGCGTCGGTGTCCGCGCCGGCCGGGATGGCGCAGAACACCGTGTCCCGCATGATCATCGGCGGCTCGACCGGGTTGAGCACGATGATCGCCTTGCCGCGCTCCGCGCCGCCGACGGTCTCGATGGCCCGGGACGTGGTGTGGGTGAACTCGTCGATGTTCGCCCGGGTGCCCGGCCCGGCCGAGCGGGACGCCACCGACGCGACGATCTCCGCGTACGGCACCGGGACGACCGAGGAGACGGCGTGCACGATCGGCACCGTGGCCTGGGCGCCGCAGCTGATCATGTTGATGTTCGGCGAGCCCAGGTGGGCGTGCAGGTTGACCGGGGGGCAGACCGGCGGTCCGAGGGCGGCCGGGGTCAGGTCGATGGCCTGCATCCCGGCCTCGAGGTAGCGCGGCGCGTTGGCCGCGTGGGCCTTGGCCGAGGTGGCCTCGAACACAAGCTGCGGCAGCGGGTCCTGGCGCAGCAGCCAGTCCAGGCCCTCGGCCGAGGCGGCCAGGCCCAATTTGCGGGCTCGGGCCAGGCCCTCGGACTCGATCACGCCGACCATGTAGCCGACCTCGACGTGCTCGCTGCGCCGCAGCTTGGCCAGCAGGTCGGTGCCGATGTTGCCCGGGCCGACGATGGCGGCCAGTGTTCTCATCTCAACTCCAGAGGCGTTTCGTGGCGATGGCCGCGCCCTCGGCGAGCGCGGCGAACTTGG
>DAIOWL010000860.1:0-3498 GCA_036758545.1 Streptosporangiaceae bacterium
CAGGCCTGTTTCGAACTCCGTTGCCCAGCGGTCCTGGGCGAGCCCGGCCGCCAGGCGGTGCACCGTCGGGAAACGCCTGGCGTCGATCTCGCCCGCAGGATCGATCAGCTCGCGCGGGCTGTCGGCGTCCTCGACCGCCTCCCGCTGCTCAGCGGAGCGGGCCGGGCTCAGGCCGCCGAGAACCGGATCGGCGGCCCCTCCCCCGGCAGGTTCGCCGCCCTCGCTCGAAGCGATGTCGGTGCCGTCGAAGGACCCGTCACCCGGCTTGGGATCCCGGAGCGTCATGGCGCTGGTTTCCAGCAGCAGGTGACCGAGCAGGAAGCCGTTGAACGCGCGGTAGGTGAACAGGACCTGCTCGTCGCTGAACCCCTCTCCGGCCAGTCCGCGCAGCATCGCCTCAACCCAGCGCAGCGACCGAAGCGGCGGATTAACCCACGGCGCCCCAGGCGGCCGGGTAGCGACCAGCGGGAAAGCATGCGGATGTGCCAGAGCGTAGCGGCGCACTCCGTGCGCCATGCCGCTCAGGTAAGGCCGCCACCCGTCCACCGGACGCAGCTGGACCTCCGGATCATCGGCGAGCTCGTTCACGATCCGCTCCACGACAGCGTCCAACAGCTCATCGCGGTCCCGCACATACCTGTACAGCGACATCGGGCGGACCCCCAGCCGCGATGACACCGCCCGCATCGACGCCGCCCCGATGCCCTGCTCATCCACCAGCTCCAGCGTGGCCGCGACGATCCGGTCCAGCGACAGACCACGACCCGGGCGGCTACGACGGCCGTCCCCGTCCTGCGCACGTCTCACCGGAACCCCACCTTCAAGCGGACTGTTGCGATGGTAGCGGTCCGCCATCATCTGCACCGGCCGCCGATGGAACGACTCGCTATGATCACCTTAGAAGTCCGTCGCCCATAGCCGGGATCGTCGCGGCTCCGGTGCTGGCGCGTCCGAACGCGGGGGTCGGCGTATTAGGGTACCTGACGATCAAGAGCCAGCACATAAGTTGATTATTGCTCACGTGAGCGGCACAACGTCCCATCCGGCCGTGCCTGTTCTGCGGCTGCGTGGGCGGGGGTTCGGCGTCATACTGGTGCTGGGAGGGATTCCCGCAGGACGCGCCCTTCGGCTGTGGTGTTGAGGAAATCGAGCATGAGCCCGGTGACGAGTTCCGGGTCGTCGGAGATGGGGACGTGACTGAGGCCGTAGAGCCATCTGAACTGCGCGTGAGGTATGAACGGGAGGAAACGGGGAGATTGCGCGGGGACCAGGGGGTCGGCGGTTCCCTGCATGATCAGCACGGGGCAGGTGATCCAGTCCAGGCCGGCCGGGATGTCGAACGCGCTAGCCAGCACGGTTTGCTCGTAGGCCGGGGCGTGGGCGAAGTCCAGCAGCAGCTGGCGGGCGTCCTGCCGGGTCAGCTTCCAGGGCCGGCTGCGTTCCATGGCGAAGAACAGGCTCCGGCCCGGGCCGGACGCCGTTATAAGCGTCGCGACAGGCGCCAGCAGGGTCGCCATCGCGCGGCCCGCCATCAGGGCCGCCGCCTGGAAGACCCGCTCCGGCGGAGTTCCCAGCCCATCGGGGGCTATGGCGACGACCGAGCGGACCCGGCCGCGGGTGGCGAGCTCGAGGGAGACGCGGGCCCCGAGGGAGTACCCGGCGACGTGGAAGCCGGCTATCCCGAGCTGATCCATCTCATGTTCGACCGCGCCGGCCAGAGCCACCGCGTCCGGCAGGGTATCTGCCGGAAGCCCGGCGGAGCCGCCGAAGCCAGGCAAGTCCAGCGCGATGACGTCATAGTCGCGGCTGAGGGCTTCCTGAACCGGACGCCACCCGGCGGCTGACTCCCCGACACCGTGCAGCAGCACGAGCGGCTCACCCGCCCCGGCGCGATGACGGACAAGACTTGTCGTGTTGACCGGGTAAAAGATGATCTCTCCTTTGCATGTCAACGCCTGAATGGCCCCGTACGAAATGCAAAAACAACCCAGCTGGGCGCTTGGTTCCTGTTTGGCTCTGTGTGCCCTGTCACAACCATCCAGTCATGAACGAAGCACCGCCTCCGTGACCAGCTGACCTGCACACAGTCCACGAAGCCACCACCGGGTTCCTCAACGCGATACCGCCACGGGTGGATCCGCAAGCAGCGCAACTGCTCGTCCGCATTCCAGATTGCATCGAGCCGATCCCAGGTCGCAGGTGATGACCAGAAGCCATGGATCGTCACGAGCGTCGCGTCGACCATGACCAACCTCCGAGATCAAGAAGCACATGTAAGTACCAGCGTCTGATCAGGAACCCTAGCTACCACAGCAGGTGGAACAGCACCGGCAGCACCGGCAGCACCGCGATCGGATCTCCCGCGGCCTCGGCGCCGCGATCGGGTCCAGCGCGCTGGCCAGCCGGTACTCCCAGCCTGCCAGCCCGCACGCCCGCCGGGTCGCCTCGAACTTGGCCAGATCCCCGGGCAGCGACTCGCAGGGTAATCCTGACTTCCGCAAGATCACTCGCAACCAAAGCCTGATATTCGCAGCCTTCGGCGGCGATACAGGACACTGCCAACTCTCCGGCATGCCGGTTGAGAATCGGCCAGCTTCGCTGAGAACCAACAGCCGATCGCTCAACTTGGATGGCAAGAACTCGCAGATGGCTCAGACAGGCTGGCAAAGCTCAGTTTCGTTGGCAGCGGACATCGAAGCCTTCACCTGCACGGACAATACGCATCCCTTTTATCCGTTTAGTACGGTTCTCGTTTCTGATCTTGATCGGCCGTTCCGCCACTCTTGAAGCATGGTTTCCGGCTGCGTCACACCCATGCACCATCCGATGATCATGGTCGGTTCTACTCACTGCGGGCCATCAGGGGATCACGATACGTGTTCGAGTCGCAGGGTAACCCGCGCGCCTAGCCGCCAGATGGCCGGGAACCTGATCGTGAGCACGACTGCCTCATTTGCATCCCTAACCTAACCGGCATTCTCGCGCGGCTCGCGTCTGCCGGCTTGTGAGGGCAGTGATGATGAGCGGCGGATGCCGGGTCCGGCCCGGCGGCCGGGCCGGGCGGCCAGGCCGCCGATCGCGGCTCCTGGGGCTGGCTCCAGTTCGACCGTGCCGCCCGGCCCGGGTACCACGATGAGCTGCGACCCGAACGGGTGCTGGTACATGTCATGGAAGGCCCAGCCGCCCAGCCCGAACAGCGCCGCGACCACGACGAGCGTGGTGATCGCGGCGAGGGACTGGCTGCGCGGCATGCGGACCAGCAGCCACGCGCCGAGCAGCGAGACGGCGCCCAGGGCCGGCACGTAGAACCGAGCCGCCTGCAGCGTGCTCAGGCCCGGCGCCGCGGTCCAGGTATAGGTAGCGTACAAGACCCAGACAGCGGCCCAGCAGGCGGCCAGCGCGAGCGCGACCGCCAGGTCACGCCCGGCCGCCGCGGCCCGCTGGCCGCCCATGCGGCGGCCGCGCAGCCAGGTCACGGCGATACCCGCCAGCGCGCCC
>DAIOWL010000861.1:0-3489 GCA_036758545.1 Streptosporangiaceae bacterium
GGGCAACCCCGTCGCCTCCCCGCGCAGTCACCGCATGCCCTGCGGCGATGTTCCTAGCCGCGTTTACGTCTGCGTTGCAGGTGTATCCGCAGGCGGTGCACTGGAAGACGGCTTGGCTCTCACGCGACTTCGGGTCCACCGCCCGCAGGCCGAGCAGCACTGACTCGTGAACGCGGGACTGATCTTCTGCACTCGGCCGGGTGCTTTCTGCTCCAGGCGTCGGACTAGTACGCCCCACCCGGACGCCAGGATGCCGCGGTTCAGTCCTGCCTTCTGCCGGACGCACCGACCCGGATTGGCGGCCGGGCAATGGCGCGCTTCACGCCGACACGACGGTTCGATCCGCGCCGCGCCCGGGCCAACCTGCGCTCTAGTCGCCGCAGCCTCCGGCGTTGCCGGCCGTCCAACCTGGGGGCATGCAGCAGATCCCCGGTAGAGAGGGCCGCCGATACCGCCACACCGCGATCGATTCCTACGACCTGGCCATTTCCCGGCGCCGCAACCGGTGCGGGGACAGCTGCAAAGGCAACATGCCAGCGTCCTGCCCGGTCCCAGGTCACCCGGTAGGACTTCACGCCGGCAGGCACGGCACGAGACCAGCGGAACCGCACCCAGCCGACCTTCGGCACCCAGACCTCGCCGGTCTTCCGGCTGAGCCGCCGGACATCCCATTGCCGCCCGCGCCCGCTCACGATGC
Organism: Streptosporangiaceae bacterium; assembly: GCA_036758545.1. Lineage (GTDB taxonomy): Bacteria > Actinomycetota > Actinomycetes > Streptosporangiales > Streptosporangiaceae > Palsa-504. Next base: position 698 of record DAIOWL010000861.1, read on the forward strand.
GGAATCCCTCGTCACGTCCGGCTTTGCGCCATGACCAACGACGTCGTAGATGGCCTAGCACTATTAGTCAATTTTAGTTTCGGTTATGTTGGTCCTCACCGTGCGGTAAGGGTCAGGCCGGGCCTCGGTGAGTTAGCGTCCATATCATGCTCAATGCCGCTGACTGGACCATCCGCCTCAATGAACTGGCCACTGAAGCGAACGTCCCCGGGGCTGCGCTGGGTATCTGGTCCGATGCGCAGGAGATCCTGGCCGCGCACGGCGTGCTGAACGCCGTGACACAGGTCCCGGTCACCACCGACTCGGTGTTCCAGGTCGGGTCCATCACCAAGCTCTGGACCGCCACGATGATCATGCAGCTTGTCGACGAGGGGCTGCTGTCGCTGGATACGACCGTCTCGGAGGTGCTGCCCGGCGCGCGGCTTGGGACCGCGGATATCGGTGACCAGGTGACGGTGCGGCACCTGCTCACCCACACCAGCGGGATCGACGGCGACGTGTTCACCGACACCGGCCGGGGCGACGACTGCGTGGAGCGCTACGTCGGCTTGCTGGCCGAGGTCCCGTCGGTGTTCACGCCCGGCGCGACGTACTCCTACTGCAACAGCGGCTACGTGCTGCTCGGCCGGATCATCGAGGTCATCGACGGGCAGTCCTGGGATGAATCGCTCCGCGAGCGGCTGACCGGTCCGCTCGCCGCCACCCAGACCGTCACCCTGCCGGAGGAGGCGATCCTGCGCCGTGCCGCCGTCGGCCATCAGCGCTGCGGCACTCCAGTGCAGGTCTGGGGCCTGCCGCGCAGCATCGGGCCCGCCGGGCTGATCACTACCACGCCCGGCGACCTGCTCACTTTCGCCCGCCTCCATCTCGACGGCGGCATCACCGCCGACGGCAAGCGGCTGCTCAGCGAGGCCGCGGTCACGGCGATGCGGTCGGCGTGCGCCGCGATCCCCGAGTTCTCCGCGCCAGGTTCGGCCATCGGGCTGGGCTGGCGGCTGAGCCGCTGGGGTAACCGGACCATCGTCGGCCACGACGGAGACACCATCGGTCAGTCGGCTTACCTGCGGATCGACCCCGAGGCCGGGATAGCCGCCTGCCTGCTGACCAACTCCGCCGAGTCGGAGACCTTGTACCGGGAGGTGTTCAGCGAGGTGTTCGGGGACCTGACCGGCGTGACCATGCCCCCGCCGCCGCGTCCCGCGGACGGGGTTCCCGGGTCAGGCTCCGGTCCCGAGGCGGCCGGCCAGCCTGCCCGGACGCCCGGGGTGGCCGACCTGGAGCGGTACGCCGGCCACTACGAGCGCACGTCCCGGCAGTTCGACGTGTCGGTGCGCGACGGCAGGCTCGCGATGGAGCTGACCATGACGGGAAACCTGGCGGCCCTGGTCGACGCCGAACCAGAGGACCTGCTGCTGTATCCGGCTGAACCCGCCGACTCCCCGGGCACCGGGTTCGTGCTCCGCTCGCGCGACGACGAGCCGTGGGCACCGGTCAGCTTCGACCGGCTCGCCGACGGCACGCCCTACCTCTACATGAGCGGACGGGTGGCCCCCCGCGTCGGCTGAGGGAGGCTTCAGGGGCGGCTCGCGGTGACGCGCGGGTGATCCCGCCAGGCGGGCATGGTGGCCATGTAGTCGAGCGTCTGCTGCTCGATCTCCTGCCGGGTCGCGCCGGGATTGCGGCGTGCCTGCCACGCGGTCATCCGCTCGAAGCGCTCGTCGAACGACTGCAGGGCGCCGGTCTCGTCGGTGCAGTAGCCGCAGTAACGGCCGGTCTCGATGGGCATCCCGCAGCTCTCGCAGGCCGCTGTCGTGGTCATCGGGTCCTCCTCATGGGTCATCGCGGGTTTCTGGTGCGGGACCGGCCAGGTCGATGAGGGCGCGCAGGCCCATGATGAGGTCCTCGGCCTGGCCGGCGGGCAGCCGGGTCATGGCACCGGCCAGCCTGTCGACGCTCAGCACCTCGCGGTCGCGGCGGAGTGCCTCGTGTCCCTGCGCGGTCAGCCAGATCAGCGTCCGCCGCCGGTCGGCAGGATCGTCCTCCCGTTCGAGCAGCCCCTGGCGTTCCAGGTGCGTGACGATCTCGCTGATCACCGACTGCGCCCGGGTCATGTGCGCGGCGGCCTCCCCCACGGTGAGCGGGCCGGCCAGCGCCAGGTGCTCGAGCACCGCCCTGGACGCGCCGGGCAGCTGGCTCCGCGGCCCGTCCCGCCGGTGAAACGTCAGGTAAACGGCACGGAAGAGGCCGGCGAACTGTTCGGCCCTGGCTCGTTCATCGGTCACGGCACCAGGGTGCTGGCCAGCCGATCCATCGTCAATCCCGATGGATTCGCCGGGGCGGACCGGGCGCTGGCTGGCTACGGCAGGCACGCCAGGTCACTAGGGTGGACCGGTGAAGCCATTCCTGCTGCTGGGCATCCGCGCCGAGGACGCGGCGGCCGACAACGAGTACGACTCGTTCCTGTCCCTGTCCGGGCTCGGCGAAGGCGAGCTGCGCCGCGTCCGGCTGGAGCAGCGCGCGCTCGGCCGCGTTGACCTGGCTGACTGGTCAGGGATCTTGCTCGGCGGCGGGCCGTTCAACTACTCCGATCCTGACGAGCTCAAGACGCCGGTTCAGCGGCGGGTCGAGGCGGATCTGGCCGGCCTGCTCGACCAGGTGGTGAGCACGGATTTCCCGTTCCTCGGGGCTTGTTACGGCATCGGGGCGCTTGGCCGTCACCAGGGCGCGGTGGTCGACCGGCGCTTCGCCGAGCCGGTCGGCGCCGTCGAGATCACGCTGACATCGGCGGGCCG
>DAIOWL010000862.1:0-3483 GCA_036758545.1 Streptosporangiaceae bacterium
CTGGGCAAGCTCGGCGCGGCCAACCGCACCGAGGCCGTCACCCGGGCGCGGGAACTAGGGCTGACCCCTTAGCCGCAGCCAGATACAGACTGGCTCCCATGTCGTCGAACACGATCATGCCGTTGCAGAGCAGGCTCCATCCTTGCTCGGGATGGGAAGCCACCGTGCGGGCGGCGTCGCGGTCCGGGCGGTCAGCCGACGGACACGCGGGTAGATGGGAACACATATGCCTGCCTCCGGTCAGGTGCGTACGCAGCGCGCCTCAATGGTTAGGTCGAGGTACCGTCCGGCCATTCCGCGGTATGCCGTCACGCCGAACTCATTCCGGTCGATGCGCGTGCTCGCGCGGACATTGAACCATCGCGCCCTCGCCGCGGTCTGTTCGATCGACAGGGTGACCGGCATGGTGACATTGCGCACGGTCAGCGTGCCCGTCAAAGCCAGACCGTCCACACTCTCCGAACGGAACGTGATGATGGGGTACCGGTCAGTGTCGAGGAGACGCTCCGAACGGACCTGATCGTCCCGCTGCCCGTTGCCGGTGCGGAAGCTCGCGGCATCGATCTGCACGAAGGCGCTCGAGCGGACGAGCGGCTCATCGACGTCGATCGTCCCGGCCCGGATCGCGAAGCGGCCGCGAACCGGCGCCAGCCCGAACAGGTGCCGGGTCCTGAACGTAACGGTAGAAGAGCTGATGTCGATCTCGTACCGGCCCGGACGGGGGATCGCCTGTGCCTCGGGGGTACTGATCGCGACGCCGGTGGCGCCGGCCCTGGTCTGGTCGAGCCTGGTCTGGTCGAGCCTGAGAGCGGCCATTCCATCCTCCGGTGAGTGGCATGCGGTTGCGTACTTCGCACGCTAGGCAGCCAGCCCGCACCAGACGTCACTCGAAAGTTGACATGCCAGGTGGAATCTTCCCGCGGGCACCCGGGGCACCAAAGTGCCGATCACCCCGCGCCGGGCCGTCCCAGCTGCTGCCATCCCGTCCTGTCCAGCGCATATTCCACGTCGCCGAACTCCTCGCCCTCGATGGGATACGGCCAGGGCTGATGGAAGCTCCGCACCAGCGTCAGGTCCGCCTTCTCCATCACCCGCCGCGAGGCCTGGTTAACCGCCATCGCCTGCGCCACCACGCGCTGCACTCCGAACTCGGTGAAGCCCTTGCGGATCAGCGCGCGTGACCCCTCGGTGGCGTACCCCTTGCCCCAGGCTGACTTGCGCAGCCGGTAACCGAGGTCGACCTCGCCGGGAGCGCCATCCTCATATGGCCGGAAATGGAACCATCCCAGGAATTCCCCGGTTTCCTTCTCGATGACCGCCCAGAACCCATAGCCCTCGTACCGCTGGTAGTAATCGAGGAATGCGGGCAGGACCTCATTCTCGATCTCCTCGCGGGACGTGGGTATCCCGCCGGTGATATACCGCATCACATCGGGATCGGCATCCAGGCTGACCAGGTTGTCCGCATCGGCACTGGTGAACCGCCGCAGCACCAGCCGGTCCGTCTCGAGGAAGACCTGCATCGCCGGTCCTTCAATGTCGGGCAAGGCGAGCCAGTCTGCCCACGACAGGTCGCGGCCGATGTAGCGCGGTTGGGTAAAGGGCCAGGCAGCGGCGATCCATTCGGGTACCAGCGCGTCCACGGTGCGCTGAAGGCCGGTGCCTACTCGAGCGTCCACCAGCCACCACGAAACCTCGGCATCGGCGCCCTGCTTCTCCGGCGGGTCAATGTAGACGCAGCCGAGCAGGGCTGTTTCCGCATCGTCGAACAGCGCGTAGTTGAAGGACTGGTGGCCCGCGATCTCGGCTTCGTGCCGGGCCAGGTCCTCGACGTCTTGCTCGTACGTCATCGAGGCGGGCGGCCAGCCCCACGCCTGGCCGAAGATCGACCACAGCCGTGGCTGAGAGCCCATCACGGCCGGATAGTCGAGGTCAGCATCCGCGGCTTTGATCGGCCGCAGATGATAGCCATCGCCAACCGGCACCCAGGTGGGGTGGGTGAAGTCAGCAGGCAGCCAGGCCACGGCCGTAGCTAGATCGAAACCAGATCACAGACGAAGATGAGGGTCTCGCCCGGCGCGATCACCTGCCCGGCGCCCCGGTCACCGTAGGCCAGGTCCGGGGGGATGATCAGCTGGCGGCGGCCGCCGACCTTCATGCCCTGTACGCCCTGATCCCAGCCGGCGATGACTCGCCCGGCGCCGAGCTTGAACTCCAGGGGCTCGCCTCGGTTCCAGCTCGCATCGAACTCCTCGCCGGTGGAGTACGCGACCCCGACGTAGTGGACCTTGACAGTGTCTCCAGGCTTGGCCTCGCCGCCATCGCCCTCCCAGATGTCGGTGATCTGCAGTTCGGCGGACGGTTCGCCGCCGGGAAAATCGATCTCAGGCCTCTGGATGTCCATAGCCGTCCCTCTCATGGTTGCTCGTTCGGTGGCGGACAAGGGGCCGGCCGGACAGCCGCGCGCCCCGGCCCCGGAGCCTCCGCCTGAGCTTATGCGGCCCGGCTCGCCGCGAGGCCGTTCGCGCCCAGAAGCTTCGACGTTTGACGCCTCCTGCCTTGGCCGTAAAAGATCTTGAAAATCTGTTCGATTGATGCTGGTTGTTGATCTTGTCGGGTGATAGGTTGTTCTTAGCGGAAGTCTCCGCGGAACCCCCTTTCCTTAGCCGGCCAGGTGAGTCATGTCTGCTGCGCTGTCCCCCGTGCCTGATGAGCCGGGCTCCGGGCTGCCCGGGGACGGCTGGGGGCAGGACGACGGCGCGGCCCAGGGGCTGTACGTGACCCTGCCGGCGGAGGAGCTGACCCTGGAAGGGTTCGCCGCTGGCGGCCGGGCCGACACGATGGCGCCGGGCCCGCTGCTGGCCATGGTCCTGGGCGCGGTGGCCGGGCAGGACGGCGAAGGGCTGGCGGGGCTGTCCGATGACCAGCTGATCGGGTTCCTGTCGGGTACCCGCCGGATGGAGTCCCGGATGGCGTGGGCCAAGATGGCCGCGCTGGCCGAGTTCGCGTCCCGCCCGCGGCGACAGGACTTCGCCGCCGACGAGATCGCTAGCGCGTTCCACCTCACCTGGCTGTCGGCCGCCGGGGAGATCGACTTTGCCCGGACCGTGAAACAGCGGCTCCCGGTCACCTTCGCCGCGCTTGGCGCCGGGAAACTGCACCCGGTGCACGTCAAGATCATCGAGGACGTCACCGGCATTCTCTCCGATGAGGACGCCGCCATCGCCGACGCGGTGCTCGCCGGGGCGGCGCAGTCCAAGTCCTACGGGGAACTCCGCCGCGCCGCGACCCGGCTCGTGCTCAGGCTCGACCCCGAGGCGGTCCGCAAGCGGAAGGAAAAGGCGCGGCGCGGGGCGACCGTGCGGTCGTTCCGGGAGGAATCCGGCAACGCCGGGATCACCGGCCGGGAGATGCCAAGCGTGGAGGTGCTGGCCTCCATGCAGCATGTCGAGGATCGTGCCCGCGCTCTCCGCGAGGCCGGCG
>DAIOWL010000863.1:0-3480 GCA_036758545.1 Streptosporangiaceae bacterium
TGGCGGCGACTCTACCGCCGGAGGCCGGCAGCGGTATCTGCTACCTGACCGGAGTTGCGCCAGGCCGAACCCGTGCCCGGCGAAGATCGCCGGGCACCGGAATCCGGCTGTTCCGGCCGCCCAGCCGGGGACGGTAACGCTTCGTAAGCAGAATCTCACTGTTCTCAGCGCGAGATTCGCCGCTCTGTGTGGTTGCCGCTGTCCGGCGGGGACGCAGCCGCGCCGTGCCGAACGGGTTGTTGTGTGCGTCACCCGGACATCGGGGGGCCGGTGCCGGCTGACCGGGTCTGCGTGCCCCGGGCGGCGATACCTCGCGGGGAGCGGTCCTAGGGCTGCACGACCGCGTGGAGCTCGGTGACCTGTGGCTGGATCTCAGCGGGCACGTTGGGCTTGACGCTCTGGTTGAACCACGTCTCGAACTGGCCCCGGCTCTCCCAGATCTCCCCGACGTAGAACCCGTCCGGAGTCGGGTACGCGACGTGCATGATGAAGCCGGGCTGCTGTTTTATCGCGGGCTCAAGCTGCGCCGACACCTGATCATAGGTGGCCTCGTCCATCCCGGCGGCGGTCATCCTCACCAGTACGGCCATCGGTTTCCCCCCTCGACAGTTTCCGTTCCTGCATCTGGATCGTACGCCGCAGCCGCGGCGGCGAACAGGCCCTGCGGGGGATGCCCGGCGTCCCGCTGCGCGGGGCGGGTACCCGAGACGCCGGGTCGCGGTGCCTCCTGGCCGCCTGGGATGCCGGTTTGCAGCTGCCGCTGTTGAGCCGAAGTCACCCAAGCGCGAGTTCAACACCCGCCCAGGGCCGCCGTTAGATGCGACGCCCAAGCGGCAGAGGTCCACCTGCATGCAACGACGCCATACTGGGTGATCTGTGCTCGGCTGTACTGCGCGATCCGCCTGCTACGAGCCGACCGTATTCGGCGATATGTATTGAAAAGTACGCTTTGTACCGTTCTCGACTTTCGCATTTTCGCGGATGAGGCCGGCTGTCGGCGCGCCCCCGGGCTTCGGCTCTCGGATTGTGCGGTCCGTTCCTTGCGGTCAAGGTCGCTTGTTCGCCGTCGCTGACCCAGCCTGGGTACGGTGTGAACATGCCCGCTTCCGCGGAACTGCGCCGGATGCGCTGGATAGAACGCTGGATGGGGATCATCGTTCCGAGGGTGGCCCGGCGGGTGCTCAACGGGAAGGCGCCGCAGCCCGGCTGGCTGCCTTGCCGCTGGCTGACTGTGGTGTCGGGTGACGTGGACCCCGGCGGGGGTATCGGCGCGGTCTGGCTGGTGTGGCGCCCCGGGTCCGCGGGAGCGGAGACGCACACCGCGCTGATGGAGCGCTGCGGCGGACAGTGGCAGTACACCGGCGGTGGTAGCGCGTCAGGTGGTGATGTGGCCGCAGACAGGCCAGCCGCGGGCCAGCCCGGGCAGGTCGGTATGATCGAGGTCGGCGGAGGCGCGGGCGGTCTGAGCTACGCCTACCGCGTGCAGCATCCGCACTCGATCACGGGGGCTCCGTGGGTCGGGTCTAGCGAGCTGCGGGTGGCCGCTGACGTGGGTCATCTCCTGATCGGCGAGCGACGTATCGAGGTGCCCGGGCACGGCAGGCTCATCGTGGCCTGGAAGTCCCGGTCCACGGGTTGCGGGGGCCTGCGACCGCTCATCGTGGCTGTGGGGCGCGACGGCTCGGAACTCTCCCGGATCGGCCCGGCCGACAGTATGGACAGCTACACCTGGGCGAAGTTGAGCGGCCAGCAGGGGTGAAAGCTGCGGACTGCCGGTAAGCACCTCCGGTGGCCCGGCCCGGCGGGGAGCGACGCTCCCCGCCGGGTAGCGCGAGTCCCGCCCCGGACCCGGCGGCCGCCGGAGGCCCTGACGATCTGCCGTCCGTCCCTAAGTGCACCCTGGCCTTCAGCCCGTACCACCTGTGCATCAGAACCCATACGCTGGCACCGGCCGGGCGGCATGGGTACTGGTGGTACCCGGGATGAGCGCGGGTGCCGGGGCGGGGCGAGCGGGGGTGGCCGCTGCACGCGGCGTGAACTGCCGCGACACAGATATTGATCATCTCGGCGGGCAAGGCAAAGCGGCCAGACGATGGCGTGCGTCTCGGCAGCCTGTTTGGGTATCAGGCGAGCTTGCAGAGTAGCTCAAATGATGCCAGGCATGGGTGGATGTGCCATCTGGCCAGGTATTACGTGGCCTGGCGTAGCTGAGTGCTGCTGGACGGCGGTGGCGGCTGGCGGCCGTTCAGGTTTCCAGTCGGGCGTCCCCGCGGCTGTGGAATCTGCGGTGATGCTGGCTGGCCTGGTCGTGTTGTGCTGGTGCGTGGCGGTCAGGATGGCCGGGGTGTGAGCTGGGCGCAGGCGCGCAGGCTGGCGTAGCGGGCGGTGGCCTGCCGGGCGGCGGCGCCGTGGTCGGGGATGGGCTGGCCGGTGCCCGATACCGTGGCGGGGATGAACCGTGCGGTCAGCGGGGCGTGCGGGTGCAGGGTCAGTTCCAGGACGCCGGTGGCGGTGCTGTAGGAGTGCTCCCACCACAAGAAGTTGCCCAGGCCGTAGGCGACGAAGGTGCGTCCGAGCCAGCCAGATCCCTGCAGCATATGCGCGTGGGCGCCGACGATGATGCCGGCTCCGGCGGCGGCGAGCCGGCGGGCCAGGGACAGCTGGGCCGGGTCCGGGCAGGCCTGGCCTTCGGTGCCCCAGTGCATGAACACGATCACGACGCTGGCCAGCCGCCGGGCGGACCGTACCGAGGCCAGGGTGCGCCCCAGGTCGATCGCGTTGGCCTCGCCTGGGCGGGCGGGCGTCGCCACCCAGGAGGAGGCGAGCTCGGCGACCTGGGAGACGCCGATGACGGCGATCCGCGTGCCCTTGATCGTGGTGAGGTACGGCGCCCATGCGGCGGCGGCGCTGGCGCCGATGCCCACGTACGGGAACCGGGCGGTCCTGGCCGCGGCGAGCGTGCCGGCCAGCTCGGCCTGCCCGTAGTCAAGGACATGGTTGTTGGCCATCGTGACCAGGTCGATGCCCGCGTCGCGCAGCGCGGTGAAGGCGGTCGCGGGGGCGCGGAAGTGGTAGGTCTTGGGCTGCGGCGTCCCGCCGCTGGTAATCGCGGTCTCCAGGTTCACCGCGGTGAAGTCGGCCGTCCGCAGCACCGCGGTGACCGGGCCGAACGCCGTGGCCGGGTCGGCCAGCAGCCGCCTGGTCCGCCCGGCGAAGTTGACGTCCCCGGCGAAGGCCAGCGTGATGGGGCCCGCCGCGTGCCCTGCGGGGCGGTGCCGTCCGGCCCGGCTGGCCGTGGCCTGTGGCGGGGACGGGGCCGTGGTGCAGGCGGCCCTGCGCGGCGTGCCGCGCGACGCCGGCGTGGTCGAGGCGAAAAACGGCGCGATTTTGACAATCAGCGGCGCATGGACGAACACCGGTTCGATCAACGTCGCCAACGCCACCTTGAACTACGGCGCGACGATCACGGGAAGCGGAAAT
>DAIOWL010000864.1:0-467 GCA_036758545.1 Streptosporangiaceae bacterium
CAGCCAGGTCGTAGAAGACCGGACCGCCGATGATGGTGCCATGCTCGCCGATGGGGTGGCACCGGAAGGTGAACGAGGTGACGACGCCGAAGTTCCCGCCCCCGCCCCGCAGGGCCCAGAACAGGTCGGGATGGGAATCCCGGCTGGCCGTGACGAAGGTGCCGTCGGCGAGCACGACGTCGGCGGCGAGCAGGTTGTCGACCGTCAGCCCGAACCGGCGGGACAGGTAGCCGATCCCGCCCCCGAGGGTCAGCCCGGCGACCCCGGTCGAGGACAGGAATCCGGACGGGGTGGCCATGCCGAACGCCACGGTGGCGTGGTCGACGTCGCCCCAGGTGCATCCGGCGTCGGCGCGGACGGTGCGTCGGTCCGGGCTGACCGTGGTGCCGCGCAGCATCGACAGGTCGATGACCAGGACGCCGTCCCCGACGCCCAGGCCGGCCGCGTTGTGGCCGCCGCCCCGGACG
>DAIOWL010000864.1:493-3479 GCA_036758545.1 Streptosporangiaceae bacterium
CCTCCAGCGGCTGCAGCTGGATCCGGCGGCGTGCGGCTGCCGTCGCTCCGGGCAGGTCGCCGCGGCGCTCCCGGGCCTGGACGAGCAGATCGCACAGGGCGGTGCACTGCCGCTCGATCTCCGCCCGGGCCTGCAGCACCCAGTCCTCGTACACGCCGGGGAGCAGTTCACCCCGGTATTCGGTGAGGGCACGGGAAGCGTGCACCAGGACACGTTCGGTATCGTCGTCCGCGGCGGCCGTGACGGCGGCCGCCCGCTCGCGGTCGAAAACCCGCACGTCGACCCGGCAGGTCGCGCTGTCCTGCCAGCACAGATCCTGCGCGGTCACGACGAGCGAAGGGTCGTCTCCCAGCACCTGGCGCAGGTGGTGCAGCTCGCGGCGCAGGTTGGTGAGCGCCTGCGCGTCGCCGGACTCCGGCCAGAACAGGCCCGCGATGCGGTGCCGGGGCTGCGGTGACCCGGCGTGCAGGACCAGGAACGCGACCAGGGCGACGGCGCGTGCCGACCGGTTCCGGACCGGACCGGTGACCGGGTCCAGGTCGCCGGTGATGCTCAGCTCCCCGAGAAGCGACACGCGCACGATCACGACGCCCCCCCGGGCCCTCAGGGCGGAGCCGCGGCCGATGCGCCGGCCCGGGTTCTATTGATCCGAACGGGCGGGCTGGTGAGCTCGGCCGCCAGGTACTCGTGGATCATCCGGATCGCCGTGGCGCCGTCACCGACCGCCGAGGCAACCCGCTTGATCGACCGGTAGCGGACGTCGCCGATCGCGAAGACGCCCGGCATCGAGGTCTCCAGCGGGAGAGGTGACCGGTCCGCGAGCCACCGCGCCGGGCTCGCGCCGTCCCGGGCGATGTCGCGCCCGGTCAGCACGTAGCCCTCATGGAGCTGAGCCGTGCCGGTCAGCCAGCGTGAGCGCGGTTCACCGCCGATGAGCGCGAACAGCGCCGTCGCCTCGATCTGCCCGGTCCGCCCATCGCGCCGGCAGCGCACAGTGAGAGCCTCCAGTCGCTCGGCTCCGTGGCCGTCGCAGACCTCGGTGTTCAGCCGCACCGAGATATTCGCGGTGGCCTCGATCTCCCTGATCAGGTAGTCCGACATCGACCGGCTCAGGCTATCCCCCCGGACCAGCATCGTCACCTGGCGGGCGTGCCGGGCCAGATGCAGCGCGGCCTGCCCGGCGGAGTTGCCGGCGCCGACCACGAACACCTCCCGGTCCGCCATGGCCCGTGCCTCGCTCCCGGCCACGCCGTAGAAGACGCCGGCGCCGACCAGGGCCTCGAGCCGCGGGACGCCGAGACGGCGCCACGCGATGCCGGTCGCGGCCACCACCGCCCGGGCGGTGACCCGGTGGCCGTCGTCCAGACGGACCGCGAGCCGGTGGCCGATACGCTCCAACCCCGCCACATGCTGGGCGAACACCATGTGCGCGCCGAACATCCAAGCCTGCTCGCACGCCCGGCGGGTCAGCTCGTACCCGCTGACCCCGTGCGGGAAGCCGGGGTAGTTGCGGATCATCGGGCTGCTTCCGGCCTGACCGCCGGAAACGGCCTCTTCCAGGACCACGGTTCGCAGGCCCTCTGACGCGGCGTAGACCGCGGCCGCCAGCCCCGCCGGGCCGGCCCCGACGATGGCGACGTCGCAGTCGCCGATGTCGTCGCGGACGGTCCCGCCGACCGCGGCGACGAGCTGCGCGCGGTCCGGCCGGATCGTCACCTGCCCGTCGTAACGGACCAGCACGGGAAGCGGCGATCCGTCCACCCCGTGATCTGCGAGCAAGCGTCGTCCCTTCTCGCTGTCGGCCGCGACGAAGCGGAAAGGAACGTTGAAGCGGATCAGCAGTTCCCGCAGTTCGTGCCCTGCGCGGTCGTCGAGGCCGACGATGCTGAACAGGTCGAAGGCGGCTTCGGCGTTCCTGGCCCAGTCGGCCAGGCAGTCGCTGACGACACTGTAGAGATCCAGCTCGACCATCCACGGCTTGGTGATGTGAGAGTCGGCCTGGCCCAGGATCATCGCCTGGACGATCGGGCTCCGCGCCGAGTAGTCCCGTTCCACCAGTAGCACCTGCACGGCCTGCGGATGCATCTCGTGGGCGCGGCCGAGGAAGGCAACGCCGTTCATCCCGCCCAGGTCCTGGCCGACGACGAGCAGGGCCACCGGCACGCGGCGGACGGCCAGCTCGCGGAGCGCCGCCAGCCCGGCGTTCGCCGCCGACTCGCAGACGATGCGGAACTCCCGGCCGAACCGGCGCGACAGGTCGTCCCGCAGCGCGTGCGCCGCCCCGGGATCGCCGTCGATGACGAACAGGACCGGCGTCGACGCCGGCAACCGCCCTCGGCCCGCAGGCGAAGCCCTCATCTGGTTCCCCCTCGGCTCGGATGGCTGAGCACCACGAACCTAGGGCCGGCACCGTTCGCGCAGCGTTCGCCGGTGAACGCCGGGGCCGCCTACGGGTCGGGGCATTCCAGCAGCGCCGTCCGGGCGGCACGAGCCCGGACGGCGCTTCGCTGGGTCAACCGGCTGGTGCCGGTCTCAGGCACCTTCCTGCACCTGATAGACCGCATCTGCCACCAGGCCGTGGGCCTTGCGGTGGACCTCGCTGGCGGCCCCGGCGTCAGGCGCCTCGACCAGGCAGAAGATCTGCCCTTTGTCCTCGTCGACCCAGTAGCGCAGGTAACTGACGTCGTATTCGCCCTGGGTGGTCAGGTCGGCCTGGTGTGCCTGGGCGACATCGTCCATCGTTACGCCGGTACCGAGGTTGTGGACATCCATGAACAGTGGCATCTGGAGGACTCCTCCTTGAGAGCGCCTGCCAGGGCGCTGGGATGAACTGGCAGTACTCAGCATCGGTCCGCAGGTATGTGCGGTTCATCGGTCAGGTGCCCTAATCCGTGCGTACCGGATACTTAATCTCTGAGAAGGGGGTGCCCAGTGCCAGCTCGCAGCGTGGTCCAGTCACCGGTCATGGTTGGCCGGGACGCCTTTC
>DAIOWL010000865.1:0-3478 GCA_036758545.1 Streptosporangiaceae bacterium
CCACGTTGTACCCGCCGGTGATGATGATGTCCTTGAGCCGGTCGACCACGCGGATGAACCCGTCGGCGTCCTTGACGCCGACGTCGCCGCTGTGGAACCAGCCGTCGCGCATCGCGTCGCCGTAGGCCGCCTCGTTCCGCCAGTAGCCGGGCGTCACGCCGGGGCCTGAGACGATGATCTCGCCCGGCTCCTCCGGATCGCAGTCCGAGCCGTCGAGGCGGACGACGCGGTGCCGGGTGAACACCGTGCCGCGGCCGACCGACTCGGGCCGGTTCACCGCCTGCTCCGCCGGGTTGAGCGAGGAGATGCCGCCCAGCTCGGTCATGCCGTAGGCCTGGCGCAGCAGCACCCCCTTGTCCAGCCAGGCGCGGATCACCGGCACCGGAGCCCTGGCCCCGGCGATGGTGACCAGCTCCAGCGCGGACAGGTCGGCGTCGGCGAACGCGGGAAGCTTGGCCATCTGCTCGAACAGGACCGGCACCCCCGCCATGATCTGGATCTTTGCCTCCGCCAGGCGGCGCAGCGTCCGGGCGGGCTCGAAGCCGCGCTCGTAGAAGATCGACAGGCCCCTGGTCAGCGGGTGCAGGAAGTGCCACAGCAGGCCGGGCGCGCCCGACATGGACAGCACGTAGATCATCCGGGCTCCCGGGCGGAGCGCGGGCTCGGCGAAGGCAAAGTCGGCGATCAGGTTGAACGTGGACCGGTGGGTGAACAGCACGCCCTTGGGCCGGGAGCTGGTGCCGCTGGTGTACACGATCTGGGTGACATCGTCCGGGACCGCCGCGGGGCGCGGGACCGGCGCGGCCTGCTCGTGCCGCAGGCCGCTGAAGGTGCCTAGCGACCGCAGCGCGACCGTGGCATCCGCGGCCGGAGGACGGGCCAGCGCCGCGGCCATCCGGTCCCGGTTCGCGTCGTCGGCGAGCACCATCGCGGGTCCGGAGTCGTCGACCAGGTAGCGCAGCTCGTCCGGGGTGAACCGGTTGTTGAAGGGAACGACGACCGCGCCCAGCTTGAGCGCTCCCAGCGCCGCGACCACCCATTCCAGGCTGTTGTCCCCGATGATGCCGATCCGGTCCCCGGTCCGCAGCCCGGCCTCGGCATGGCAGCGGGCCGCGGCGTCGGTCCAGCGGTCCAGGCTCCGGTAGTCGACCAGGTCCGTGCCGTCGAAGACGATGGCCGGGCGGTCCGGTGCCTGCCGGGCCCAGTAGCGCAGTCCGTCGGTGACGAGTTCGGTCATGGCGCACTTCCCTCTGCGAGCAGCGTGCCCAGCTCCCGGTGGAAGATCTGGTTGACCATCTCGTTGCGGCCCAGCAGCATCCCGCCCGCGTCGGCGCTGGCCAGCCCCTCCTGCGAGCTGCGCAGCAGCGGGAAGTCCTCCTGGTGCAGCACCGCCAGCAGGATCTTCCAGTTCTTCTCCCAGACGTGCTCCCAGCGCTCCGCCGTCATCCCGCTGGTTTCCAGCGGTGAGACGAGCAGCCGCATCTCCATCCGGCAGCGCCCGGGGTCGGCCGGGTGCGGCCGGAAGGTGAGCAGCTCGAAATGGTCGTCGGGCTGGCGCAGCAGCGTGCTGTTCGGCAGCAGGAAGTGCCCCTCGGTGACGTACGGGCCGAGGTCCGTCTCGCCCGGGTCCTCCTCCAGCCACCGGTCGATGGCCTTGCGCGGGCTCACCATCCGGGCGTGCCGGCCGAAGTCCTCCACGGTCTGCACGTTGGTGTGGATGTGCTTGCCGGCCGTGTTCGGGTGCGCGTACTGGATGTGGTAGTTGTCCACGAACGCGTCCTGCATCAGCTTCCAGTTGGCAGGCTCATCGAACCCCTCGTACCGGAAGGCGGTCAGCTCGCCGAGCCGGTACCCGGCCAGGATCTCGTCCATCTCCGGGCCCAGCCAGGCCGCGACGTCGATCGGCGCGCCCGCCCGGTCGACCATCCAGATCAGGCCGTGCCGCTCCTGGGCCGGCAGCTCGATCAGGCCGTGGCGGGACCGGTCTACCTCGCCGAACGTGGCCTCGCGGGTGATCGTCCGCAGCGACCCGTCGGTGTTGTAGGACCACCGGTGGTACCCGCAGGAGAAGAGCCGGCACCGCCCGCTCTCCTGCTCCTCCAGCAGCGCGCCCCGGTGCCGGCACACGTTCACGAAGGCCTTGACGGACCCGTCGTGCTGCCGCGCCACGATCACCCGGTTCCGCGGCATCTGCAGGGTGATGAAGTCGTTGGGCTCGGGAAGTTCGCTGGCATGGGCCACGATCGACGGCACCCGTCCGAACACCAGGTCCCGCTCCCGCTGCGCGAGCACGGGATCGGTGTACTGGCCGGGGCCGAACGGGACGAGCTGCCCGGTCGTGTCGGTGGTGTGCTGGCGGAGATGTTCCAGGGTCCGCTGGATCCGGTCGCTACGGGTGGCGATGGCCGTCGGTGTCATCAGGGCCTCCTGGCGGAGATATCTATAGTCTTTAGGTTTACCCGATTCGCCGCGGCGAGGAAAGGGGACAGGACAAAGATTGGGCCCGAACGGGCCGGGTCCACGCCTAGCCGCCGCTCGCCCGCCTGCCCGGGGCAGCCGGGATAATGGGGCTATGCCCCGTCCTTCCAGTCCGTTGATCAGCCACGACGCCGTGGTCGAAGCGTCGCTGCGCATCATCGACCGCGAGGGCCTCGACGCGTTCAGCCTGCCCCGGCTAGCCCGTGAGCTCAACGTCCAGACGCCATCGTTGTACTACCACTTCCGGGACCGGGCCGACATCTTGCGCACGGTGGCGCGGGCCATCGTGCTGGAGAGCCGGGTCCCTGCTCCGGACGCCTGCCGTACCTGGGTCGACTGGTTCGTCGGGATCAGCCTGTCGTTCCGCCGGGCGGTGCTGAGCCACCGCAACGCGGCGCCGATCCTGCTGGAGTTCATGCCCCGGGACGTGCTGATCTGGAACTACGAGCTCGGCGTCCAGATCCTCGCCGCGGTCGGCGTCCCGCCTGAGGCGCGGATCGGCGTCATCGACGGACTGGACACGCTCACTCTGGGCGCCTCGCTGGCCGAGGCGGCCAGGAGCCCGGCCCGGGCCGGGCAGGTGTTCGCCAGCGTGGACGCCGACGCCGAGCCGATGCTCGCCGACGCCCTGGCGGCGAATACGCGCACCGCCGAGCAGCTGTTCGCCGACTCGATCCGCAGTTTCCTGCGCGGTGCGGTCCCCGGGGTACCGCCGGACGTCCCGGCACCGAGAGCGCTGATCGCCCGGTACCGGGACACCCGTGCCGCGGCCGCCTCGCACGACGGCCTGGACGGTTCGGGGTTACCGGCGGCCCACCCGGCGACCGAAGACGAACGTCTCGGTGGGCTGCGTCGGCGTCGAAGATCGAGTAGCCGTAGGCGCCAGCCGCATCGCCTAGGACGCGCTGAAACCGGGATTCCATGGCGTCAGAACGCACTGGATCCGGGGTTTCATGGCGTGCCCTTCGCCGTGGCAGGCGACTAGATCTCGTCCCACGGG
>DAIOWL010000866.1:0-3477 GCA_036758545.1 Streptosporangiaceae bacterium
GTGAGCCCCACCACCACCCCGTCGCGCGCGGCCCGCCAGCCCTCGCGCGGTTCCGCCACCGCGGCGAAGGCGTCGGCCAGCGACTTGCGGTGCCGGATCGCCTGGATGCCCAGCCACACCAGGTAAGCCGCCCCGATGACCTTCACCACCACGAACGCCGTGGCCGAACGCTGCAAGATCGCGCCCAGGCCCACCGCCACGAACGCCGCCACCACGAAGTTGCCCGCGGCGTGGCCGACCGCGGTGGCCAGCGCGGTGCGGCGGCCGTGCGCCAGCGCCCGGCCGATCACGAAGAGCACGCCAGGTCCCGGAATGATGATCATCACCAGCGACGCGGCCATGAAGCCGAGCAGCTGCCCGCCGGAAATCATGGTGCCACCAGCAGCTCGCGGCCGTGCGCGCGCAACTCGGCCGCCGAACGCATGCCGAGCAGGTGCAGCGTCCGCCTGAACTGGTCGGTGAGGATGTCGATCGCCTTGTCGATGCCGAGCTCGCCCCCGGCCATCAGCCCGTAGAGGTAGGCGCGGCCGATCGAGCAGGCATCCGCGCCCAGCGCCAGCGCCACCGCGATGTCAGATCCGTGCCGGACGCCCGAGTCCACCACGAGCGACACCTCGGGTCCGACCGCCTCGCGAACGGGAGCGATCAGGTCAACAGGCGCGATCGCCCGGTCGAGCTGGCGCCCGCCGTGGTTGGACAGCTGCAGGCCGTCGACCCCGAGCGAGACCGCGCGGCGGGCGTCCGACGGCGAGATGGGGCCCTTGAGCATCAGCTTGCCCGGCCACCTGTCCCGCAGCATGGCGATGTCGTCCCAGCTGGCCGCCGGGTTGAACAGATCGCCGGTGCGGTGGATGGTGAATCCGCGCTGCCCGGCGAAGTTGGCGAACTCGATGGGATCGCTGCGCAGCATCCGGACCCAGTAGCCCGGCTTGGCGGCGATGCTGGCCAGCGTCTGGACGGTGAGTTCGGGCGGGATGAGCAGCCCGTTCCTCCGGTCCCTGGTCCGGTTCCCGGTGACGGTGGTGTCCACGGTGACCATGAGCACCCGGTACCCGGCCGCCGCGGCCCGGTCCACCAGGTCCTTGTTCATCCCGCTGTCGCGCTGGATGTACAGCTGGAACCACAGATCGGGCTGTGCCGCTTCGGCCAGGGCCTCGATCGTGGTGGTAGCCATCGTCGACAACGCGTACGGCAGCCCGTACCGCTGCGCCGCGCGCGCCGCCGCGATCTCGCCCTCCGGATGCATCATCCGCGTGTACCCGGTCGGCGCCAGCGCCAGCGGGAGCGGCAGATCCCGCTCCAGCAGCCGCGCGGAGGTGTCCACCGTGGTGATCTCGGGCAGCGCGCGGGGCTGGAACCGCCAGCGCCGGAACGCTCGCAGGTTGCCCTCCAGCGACAGCTCCTGATCGGCGCCGCCGTCGACGTAGTCGAAGACCGGCCGCGGGATCAGCCTGCGCCCCATGGCCCGCAGGTCGTCGATGTCATGGCACGCCCCCAGCCGCCTGCGGGTCGTGTCGAGCTCGACTGGCTTCATCCGGATCAGCTGACGAATTTCCGATGCCCTCATGTCAGGGACGATAACCCAGCCCGCCCAGCCAGAGCACGCGCAGCTCCCCCCGCCACGCGCCCGTCCCCCAGGCATTCTCCGCAGCTCCCCCCGCCATGCGCCCGTCCCTCAGCATTCCCCCGCTGCGCGCTCCCGTCACGTTCGCACCTCCGGCAACAGGTGGTGCATGCCGATGTCCGGATCTGCCGCGGAAGCCTCTCGCGATCGTGACGGCCGCGCCGATCCCGTTCGGGATCATGAACAGCAGGGGGTTGATCGCGCGTCCCCGTCGGATAACCTGGTGCCGGAGATGCCAATGTGACGGCAGTTAGCATCGCGTCTCACGTGGCCGTCACACGCGGACGGCCACGCCGCTGTCGCTGCGATTAGCGTGGTTGATCCGGGCTCTGAGGTTGATCCGGGGGACTGGGATACCCCCAATCAACCGCATAACCCGGATCCTCCACGCTAAACGGAGCAGCTTCTCCGATGCCGTGACGCACGGTGCCGAAGTGACGCGAGTCAACAATTTCACGGCCACGCAGAAGCCCTTCGGGAGACGCCCGGAGCCGCCACGGAGCCGTCATCGGGCCTCGATCGGAGCATCTCGCCAAGGTCACGGGCGGGCGGTGCGTCTATGCGACCAGGCTGCCAGGTGAAACGATCGTCGAGTGACGTCACCGCGGCCAGCCGAGATCGAGGTCGAGGATCGGCTCGAACGCCGTATCCGCAGGCCGGTCGATCTGCTGCGCTGCACGCTGTCCTGCATCGAGATCGTCGCGCTGGCCCTGGCCGGCGTCGCGGCCAGCGCGACGACGGCCGCCGTGCAGGCCGACATCGCGGGCGCGACCAGGCAGATACCGGCCGCGCTGCTCCAGGTGGCCCGCCCGCTGGCGCTGATCGCCCTGTTCATCCTGCCCGCGGCCCTGGCCGTCCAGCTCCTGGCCCGGCGCCAGTTCCGGCGGCTCGC
This sequence comes from Streptosporangiaceae bacterium, assembly GCA_036758545.1. Lineage (GTDB taxonomy): Bacteria > Actinomycetota > Actinomycetes > Streptosporangiales > Streptosporangiaceae > Palsa-504. The sequence continues at coordinate 2,517 of DAIOWL010000866.1, forward strand.
CGAGTCGGTCGCCACCGGCATCCTGGCCGCCGGCGTGACGCAGATCGTCAACCTGCTGCTCAGCCGGGAGCCCGCCAGCCGGCTCTATGACGCCATCACCATGGCCCGCCCGGGCACGAGCCAGGTGGCCAGCCACGTCCCCGCCCTGGACCCGGCCCTGGCGGGCCTGATCGCCTACGCCACCATGGTCGGCCTGGTGGGGCGGCCCGCCTGGCGGAACGCGCTGTGGATCGCGGTCGGCGTGTACTCCGTCGTGCACGTGGGCGTGCTGCACACGCCGCTGCTGACCCTGCTGATCACGGTGATCGCGGGCCGCGCGATCGGCCTGGCGGTCCGGTACGTCGCGGGCTCCTCCTCGGAGCGGCCCGGCGCCCTGGCCATCGCCACCGCGCTCAGAGCCGCCGACCTGCCGGTCCGCGCGATCAGGCGGATCCGCAGCAACGGCACTGCGGAGGCCGGGTCCCGTCACTACGCGGTGACCACCCCGGACGGCGCCCTGGACATCGTGGTGTTCGACCGGGACCAGCAGGCGGCAGGCCTGGTCTACCGGATCTACCGCACGGTGCGGCTGCTCGGGCCGGTCTCGCGCGCCGCCCCGCTGTCGGTGGACCGGGTGGTCGAGCGCCGGGCGCTGCTGTCCTACGCGGCGGAAGATGCCGGCGTGCCCACGCCGCGGCTGCGCGCCCTGGTCCGGGTCGGCCCCGAAGCCGCCGTGCTCGCCTTCGACCACCACAACGGGACCACGCTGGCCAGGCGCAATCCCGGCTGCAGCGACGAGGAGCTCGGGCACATCTGGGACGCGGTCGCCCGGCTGCACGCCCGCAAGGTAACCCACCGGGCGCTGACCGCGGACCGGATCCTGCTCGTCGACGACGGCCCAGCCGGCACCGGCGGCACCGGCGGCACAGGCGGCGCCAGCGGCACCGACGGCACAGGCGGCACAGGCGGCGCCAGCCAGGTC
>DAIOWL010000867.1:0-3472 GCA_036758545.1 Streptosporangiaceae bacterium
CGACGTCCTCGTGATCACGGAAGCGAGGGAACAGCAATGATCCTCGGTGTGAGTGCGGAGCAGGAGGAGCTTCGGGCCTCGGTCAGGCGCTTCCTGGCGGACCGGGCGCCGCTGTCCCGGGTGCGCGCGCTGATGGACGGCGGCGAGACCGACTGGGCCGTCTGGGAGCAGGCGGGCAGCCAGCTCGGCCTGCAGGGCCTGGCCATCCCGGAAGCCTACGGCGGGGCAGGCTTCAGCTTCGCCGAGCAGGCGGTCGTGCTGGAGGAGTTCGGTGCCGCGCTGTACGGCGGGCCGTACCTGGCCAGCGCCGTGCTGGCCGCCACGGCGCTGCTGGCCAGCCCGGACGAAGCGGCCCGCCGCGGGCTGCTGCCCGACATCGCCTCCGGCCAGACCGTCGCGACGCTCGCCTTCACCGAGGACGGCGGCTCCTGGGACCCGGCCGCGATCCGGCTGTCCGCGGTCAAGGACGGTGAGGCCTGGCAGCTGGACGGGCACAAGAGCTTCGTCCTCGACGGCGCCACGGCCGGCTTGATCCTCGTGGTCGCGACCACCGACACCGGTCTTTCGCTGTTCGCAGTGGAGGGTGACGCGGACGGCCTGAGCCGGGCCGCGCTGCCCGCGCTGGACCAGACCAGGCAGCTGGCCCGGCTGGAGTTCGCCGGGGTGACGGCCCGGCTGATCGGCTCGCCCGGCGACGGCGCGGCGGCCCTGGACCGCGCCCTGGACGTGGCCGCGGTCGCGCTGGCCGCCGAGCAGCTCGGCGGCGCGCAGCGGGCGCTGGACATGGCGGTGGAGTACGCCAAGATCCGGCGCCAGTTCGACCGGCCCATCGGCAGCTTCCAGGCGATCAAGCACCGCTGCGCCGACCTGCTGCTCGAGGTCGAGTCGCTGCGGTCCGCGGTCGGCTACGCGGCGGCCGCGGTGGCCGAGGACTCGGCCGAGATCCCGGTGCTGGCCTCGCTGGTCAAGGCGTACGCCTCGGAGACGTACTTCCACGTGGCCGCGGAGAACATCCAGATCCACGGCGGCATCGGCTTCACCTGGGAGCACGACGCCCACCTGTACTTCAAGCGGGCCAAGGCCAGCGAGCTGTTCCTCGGCGACGGCGCCTACCACCGGGAGCGGCTGGCGAACCGGATCGGCCTGTAGGGGGCGAACGGTAACGCCGGGCGGCGCGGATAGCGGGGGGCGTGCGGGCGGTACTCCCCGGTTATCCGCGCGTCCGTCAGCGCGGCCAGGAAGCTGGCCGGGCCGTCGAAGTCGGGCATCTCCAGGTAGGCCGCGCCGATGCCGGCCGGGTCGTGCGCGTCCGAGCCGGCTCCGCCCGGCAGGGCATAAGCCGTCGCGAGGGCAGCGGCCCGCTCGTTCGGTCCCTGGGTTTCGATCTTGGCGTTAAAGACCTCGACGATGTCCACGGCGCCCGCCGCGCACAGCCCCGGCAGCACCCGGCCCAGGCTGGACCGGCCCGCGTCGAACGGGTGCGGGGCGTAGACCAGGCCGCCCTGGGACCGTATCCGGGCGACGACCTCGGCTACGGGCAGCACGTACGGCACCCGTTCGGTGAGGAACAGGCCGATGATGTCGCCGTCGGGCGTCCTGATCTCCTCGCCGACGATGACCCGGACGCCCAGGTCGCTTGCTGCCGTGGCGGCCGAGATCTCGTTGTGGTCGGTGATGAACACCACGTCCAGGCGTTCCTGGGCGGCCCGCTCGGCCAGCTGGTCCAGCGTGGTCACCGCGTCCCCGGACGCGACCGTGTGCAGGTGGCAGTCGACCCGGACCAGGCTCATTGTGCTTTATCGCGGGGCCAGCTCGGCCAGCAGCTCCTGGGAGTAGGCGATCCGGCCGGTCAGCGTCTTCGGCTCGCCGCTGCACAGCCGCAGGGCGGCCTCCGCCATGACCGAGGGCGGCTCGTTGTTCGGGTCGTCCTCCGAGGTCAGGTGGTGGAAGAGCGTGCCGGGAGTGGGGACCACCTTCGTGGGCGAGAGCGCGTTGACCGCGATGTCGTCGTCGTAGAGTTCGGCGGCCAGGCCGGTGGAGAACCGTTCCACGGCCGCCTTGCACATGCCGTAGACGGTCCCGCCGCGGCGGGCCCACCCGGAGGGCGGGAACGCCGGGTGCCGGGCGGCGATCGAGGAGATGTTCAGGATCCAGCCCCGGCCCTTCTCCCGCATCCCCGGTACCACCAGCTGGGCCAGGTGGAACGGGCCCTCCACCTGGACGTCGAACATGAGCTGGAAGCGGCGCGCGGTGAAGTCGGTGACCGGGGTGAAGTACGTGACGGCGGCGTTGCTGACCAGGATGTCCGGGGCGCCGAGCTGCTGTTTTGCCTCTGTGACCAGGCGTTCCCTGTCCTCCGGCTTGGACAGGTCGGCGCGGATCGGCACCGCGGTGCCGCCGGCCGCGCGGATCTGCTCGGTGGTCTCGGCGATGGTGCCGGGGAACGGTGAGGTGCCGCTGTCCGTGGTCCGGGCGGCCACCGCCACCGCGGCGCCCTCGGCGGCGAACCGGCGGGCGATCTCCGCGCCGATGCCGCGGCTGGCGCCGGTCACGATGGCGACCTTGCCGTCCAGGATGCCCATGGCGATCACTCCCCGGGGTACGCGCGACGGAACCGAATACTAGAAGGGAATTCTAGACGATTGGATCGCGCCGCCCCGGGCGTGTCAACCCTGCTGGCCGCGGCCGCGTGCCATGATCGCGAACGTCTTTAGTCTCCCCGGACTAAAGATCCTTCATGATCATGGGCGGAGGGCGGGTTGACACGGATGGGGGCGCGGCTGAGAATTCGTTCTAGAACGGCGTTCTAGCAATTTCGGGCGGTCGCGGCGAGGTCGGAGGTTGTCATGGGGCTTGACCACACCCTGGTCGGAGTGCCGAGCGAGCCGCAGGAGCGGTCCTGGGACAGCAAGGACGCGCTGCTCTACGCGGTCGGGGTGGGGGCCGGGCTCGGCGACCCGCTGCAGGAACTCGAGTTCACCACGGAGAACTGCGAGGGCATCGAGCAGAAGGTGCTGCCGACGTTCGGCGTGCTGATCGCGCAGGCCCGGCCGGGACGCACGCTCGGCGACTTCGACCGGGCCCTGCTGGTGCACGCCGAGCAGGCCTTCGAGCTGCACCGGCCGCTGCCGGTCGAGGGGACCGTGCGCACCACCGCCACGGTGACCGGCATCTACGACAAGGGCTCCGGGGCACTGGTCGTGACCGAGAACGCGGCAGTAGACGCGGCCACCGGGGAGCCGCTGGTCACGTCGCGGAGCAGCGCCTTCATCCGCGGCGAGGGCGGCTTCGGCGGCGAGCGCGGCACCGACGCGCCGTGGGAACGCCCTGACCGGGAGCCCGACCACCGCGTCGTGCAGCCGACCCGGCCGGAGCAGGCCCTGATCTACCGGCTGTCCGGGGACAGGAACCCGCTGCACGTCGACCCGAAGTTCGCCGCCCGGGGCGGCTTCAGCCAGCCGATCCTGCACGG
>DAIOWL010000868.1:0-3470 GCA_036758545.1 Streptosporangiaceae bacterium
CTCCGGCAAGGGCTCCAGCCACGGCCTGCGCTGCTGGCCGAGGCCGGCCTTGCGGTTGGCGGCGGCGATCGCGTCGACCAGCACGGACAGGTCGGTCGCCATCGTCTCCTCGTCCGATCCGGTGTCCTTCGCCGGAGCGGGCAGTGCACGGCCCAGGCCGCGCCAGGGGACCGTCATGACCCGGGCGCTGGCCGCGACCGGCCCGGTGCCGGGCCGGCGGCCTCCGATCCGGGCCGACTGGACGGCGACCAGGTTCGACGCGCCCGACCGAACGTAGCACCGGCCAGGCGTGGACTTCCCGATGTACGCCGAGTCGGGTGCGTCGATGACGTCGGCCGATTCGTCGCTGCTCGTGACCCGCAGCGCGATGCGCAGGTTCGTGTTGGCCCGGATGTCCGCGCTGACCACGCCGGCCGGCCGCTGCGTGGCCAGCAGCAGGTGCACGCCGAGCGAGCGGCCGCGGCGGGCGATGTCGATGAGCCCGTGGACGAAGTCTGGCAGTTCGGCGACCATGGCCGCGAACTCGTCGATGATCAGCACGAGCCGCGGCATCGGCTCCAGGTTCAGCTCGGGCCGGAGCCGCCTGGTGTCCCAGTAATCCTCGATGTCCTTGGCTCCCGCGTGCAGCAGCATCTCCTCGCGCCGCTTGAGCTCGGCGCCGAGCGAGTCGAGCGCGCGCACGGTCAGGTGACCGTCGAGGTCGCTGACCATGCCGACGGTGTGCGGCAGCCGCGCGCAGTCCTTGAACGCGCTCCCGCCCTTGTAGTCGATGAGCACGAACGTCATCGCGTCCGGCCGGTTGGCCACGCAGAGCACGGCGATGATCGTCTGCAGCAGTTCGGACTTCCCGGCTCCGGTGGTGCCCGCGATCAGGCCGTGCGGGCCGTCCGCGGACAGGTCCAGGATGTACGGTCCGTCGGCGCTGACGCCGATCGGCACCTTGGTGGTCCGGCCGCGCTTCTGCCAGGCCATCAGCACCAGGTCGGCGGACGGGTCCGGCATGTGGATCAGGTCGAGCAGCCGGGCCGAGTCCGGGATCATGGAGGCGGAGTCGTCCCGGCTGACGTCGCGGACCGGAGCGAGCGCGCGGGCCACCCGGTCGGCCCAGGCCACCGAGACCTGATCGGCCAGCATCGCCGGGCCGCCCTGCCCGAACGCGCCGCCGTGCCCCCGGATCAGGAACGGCCGCACCGCCGACGGCGCGGCGCCGTGTGACGCCACCGACCAGCCGCCGGCCCCGACCCGCACGCCATGGTGGTTGCCGTTTGCCTGCCCGGGGATGTCCCAGGACAGCACCACGGCGCACTCTTCGGGCAGCACGCGCGCTGACTCGTCGATGCAGACGGCGTAGATGCCGGTCCTCTTCGCGGCGGCGAGAAGCTGCGGCATGCCGGGGATCCGGCGCAGCTGCCGCGCCCCGTCCAGCACGACCAGGATCTTCGGCCCCAGGTCGCTGTCGGCCACCGATTCGGCCGCGGCGCCGCCGAAACCGCCTCCCGATGCTTCCGCGGGGACCTTCGCCAGCCGCGCGGTAACCTCGGCGACCAGCTCCGTCACCCGTTTCGATGCCGACTCCAGGTCGGTGCCGACGAGCGCCACGCAATCCTCGCTGCCGCGCGGCACGCAGTGCGGCAGCCAGCGCACCCAGTTCCAGTGCGGGCCCGCCGCGGGGTCGGCGGCCAGCACCACGATGGACAGGTCGCGCGGGCTGTGCAGGACCGCGGACTGGGCCACCAGCCAGCGGGCCAGCGCCCGGGACGCGTCGACCGGCCCGGCCAGGCCGAGTACGCCGGTCGTGGTGAGCCGCATCGAGACGGGTACGCAGAACGCGGTGGGCACCGCGGGTGGCTCGGCGTCCTTGGCCGTGACCAGCTGGATCATGGCGGGCCCGTCGAACAGCCCGATCCGCATCCGCAGCGTGTCGGGTTCGTCGGCCTGCCGCTCCCAGAGCCGCCGCCGCGGCCCGGTGGCGGTGAGCAGGACCTGCGCCGGGTCCATCGCGTCCTCGCGGCGCCGCTTCTCGTCGGCGGTCCGGGCCTGGTCCAGCTTGGCCTCGACCTCGGCCATCTCCCTGGTGTACGCGCGCATCCTGCGATGATGTGATCCGCCGCGCTGCTTGCTGCCGCTCATCCAGGTGCCGAGGACCATGACCGGCATCATCAGCATGAACAGCGAGTACAGCCACTGCTTGGTCACGTAGACCATGACGCCGCCCATGACCACCGGGACCGCGGCGCTCAGCAGCAGCGCGATGCCGTTGCCGTGGCCCTTCTTCGGCTCGGCCGGCACCTCGATCTTCACCGGCTTCAGATCGGGGCGGAACCGCGGCGGCCGGTGGTAGGCGAGCCCGCCGTCGGCCGGGGACAGGTGCGCGTCGGGCGTCTCGGGCCGCATCAGCTGCAGCACCGTCGTGGCTATCCGCACCACGGCGCCGAACGGCCAGGAACAAGCACCGGTGACCGGACGGCCGTCGAGCACTAGCTGGGCCGGCGCCCCGGCTGGCTCGAGCGACGGCTCGCTCAGGCCCCAGGCCACGGTGATCGTCGCCGCGTGCGCCGGCACCCCCGGCGTGAGCAGCCGCACCTGACAGCCGGGGCCCGACCCGATCGTGGTGGCGCCGGGCCCGAGCCGGTGCACGATGCCCGCATCCGGCCCGCCGATGACCCGCAGCTCGGCCACGCCGCCCGGCTCGGCCAGCGAGGTGGCCGCCGCGGCACGCTCAATGGTGGTGACCACCGCCCCGTCCCGCAGCGCGCGGGCCACCGGCTTGTCCGGGGGGATCTGCTGGCCGCCGGCCCAGAGCACCGGCCCGCTGGCGGGCAGCCTGGTGCCCGCCGCCGCGGCGCGCGGGTGCATGATGACCGAGGCCAGGTGCTCCCTGGGCGCGAACGCCTCCTGCAGCGCCTCGGCGACCTGCCCCGCTGTGGCACCGTCGTCACCGCTGACGATCACGTCCGCCGGCCCCTTGGGGGTAAGAGCGGTCAGCGCGATCCGCATCCGGCTCCTCCAGTGCTAACCCGGGGCAACCCCGAAACCCCCGCCCCTCGAGCCCCCCTCAGGCGTGCGGGCAAGTTGCTCACGTTCCGCCGCAAGTGCCGCTATGTTATCCAATTTCACCTCCCACCTCCCGGCGTATCCATCTCTCCGCCGCCCCCACCCCTCTACCGCCCGCCCGCTGACGTCCCAGTCCCCTCCGCCCGCTGACGTCCCAGCTCGCCCCGCCCAGCTTGGCAGCCCGTCCCCAGAAACCGGACTCAGGTCACCTCGGCACCATCCGCACCACGTTCCGAGTGCGCCGGGCCAGCTGGAACGCCATGAAACCCCGGATCCAGCGCGTTCTAGCGCCGTGAATTCCCGGATCCAGTCCGTCCACCACAGCCCATTACAGCCAACTCCGGGCCCAGCAGGGCATCGCGGCAAGATCATCTAGCGGGCACGGGGGCCGGGACGGCATGGTAGGGGGATGATCA
>DAIOWL010000869.1:0-3454 GCA_036758545.1 Streptosporangiaceae bacterium
GTGGACCGGGTGGGGGCGGAAGCGCGCGCGGCCACGCTAGCCAGCCGGTCCATCAAGACCACGGCCAAGCAGTGGGCGCTCGACATGGCCATCTCGATGATCGACCTGACCACCCTGGAGGGCCAGGACACGCCGGGCAAGGTCCGCGCGCTGTGCGCCAAGGCCAAGCGCCCGGACCCCGCCGACCCGACCGCACCGATGGTCGCCGCCGTCTGCGTGTACCCCGACCTGGCCCATGTCGCGGCGGCCGAGGTGAAGGGCAGCGGGGTGCACGTGGCCAGCGTGGCCACCGCGTTCCCCAGCGGCCGGACCAGCCTGGAGGTCAAGCTCGCCGACGTGAAGTACGCGGTCTCGGCGGGCGCCGACGAGGTGGACATGGTGATCGACCGCGGCGCCTTCCTGGCCGGGGACTACCAGCTGGTCTTCGACGAGATCGCCGCGGTCAAGGAGGCCTGCGGTATCGCGCACCTCAAGGTGATCCTGGAGACCGGCGAGCTGGTCACGCTGGACAACGTGCGGCGGGCGTCCTGGCTGGCCATGCTGGCCGGGGCCGACTTCATCAAGACCTCGACCGGCAAGGTCACCCCGGCCGCGACGCTCCCCGTGACCCTGGTCATGCTGGAGGCCGTGCGGGACTTCCGGGAGAGCCACGGCCGCCAGGTCGGCGTCAAGCCGGCCGGCGGCATCCGCACCGCCAAGGACGCGATCAGGTACCTGGTCCTGGTCAACGAGACAGCGGGGGAGGACTGGCTGGACCCCCGCTGGTTCCGCCTGGGCGCCTCCAGCCTGCTCAACGACCTGCTCATGCAGCGGACCAAGATGATGACCGGCCGCTACTCGGGTCCCGACTACTTCACCCTGGACTGACATGGCTAAGTTCGAGTACGCGCCGGCGCCGGAGTCGCGGTCCATCGTCTCGCTGCGCGAGTCCTACGGGCTCTTCATCGACGGCGAGTTCGGCCCCGGCAAAGACGGCCGCGCGTTCAAGACCATCTCCCCGGCCACCGAGGAGGTCCTGGCCGAGGTGACCGAGGCCGGTCCCGCCGACGTAGACCGGGCCGTGGCCGCCGCGCGCCAGGCCTATGAGCACACCTGGTCGGCTATGCCGGGCCGGGAGCGGGCCAAGTACCTGTACCGCATCGCCCGGATCATCCAGGAACGGGCGCGCGAGCTCGCCGTGCTCGAGTCGCTCGACAACGGCAAGCCGATACGCGAGTCCCGCGACGTGGACATCCCGCTGGTCGCGGCGCACTTCTTCTACCACGCCGGCTGGGCCGACAAGCTGGAGTACGCCGGCTACGGTCCGGCACCGCGCCCGCTCGGCGTGGCCGGCCAGGTCATCCCGTGGAACTTCCCGCTGCTGATGCTGGCCTGGAAGATCGCCCCGGCGCTGGCCTGCGGCAACACGGTGGTGCTCAAGCCCGCCGAGACCACGCCGCTGACCGCGCTGGCGTTCGCCGAGATCTGCCAGCAGGCTGACCTGCCGCCGGGCGTGGTCAATATCGTCACCGGGGCGGGAGAGACCGGCCGGGCGCTCGTGGAGCACCCTGGCATCGACAAGGTGGCGTTCACCGGCTCCACCGAGGTCGGCAAGCAGATCGCCCGTGCCTGCGCCCCCACGCGCAAGAAGGTGACCCTCGAGCTGGGCGGCAAGGCCGCCAACGTCGTGTTCGAGGACGCGCCCGTGGACCAGGCGGTCGAGGGCATCGTGAACGGCATCTTCTTCAACCAGGGCCACGTCTGCTGCGCCGGCTCGCGGCTGCTGGTGCAGGAGTCGGTGTACTCCGAGGTGCTCGCGTCGCTGCGGCGGCGGCTGGCCACCTTGCGGCTCGGCGATCCGCTGGACAAGAACACCGATGTCGGCGCCATCAACTCCGCCGCCCAGCTGGCCAAGATCCGCGAGCTGTCCGAGGTCGGCGAGGCGGAGGGCGCGCAGCGCTGGTCGCCACCGTGCGAGCTCCCGGTGAAGGGCTTCTGGTTCCCGCCCACGATCTTCACCGGGGTGTCGCAGGCGCACCGCATCGCGCGGGAGGAGATCTTCGGGCCGGTGCTCTCGGTGCTGACGTTCCGGACGCCGGCCGAGGCGGTGGAGAAGGCCAACAACACGCCGTACGGGCTGTCAGCCGGCGTCTGGACCGAGAAGGGATCGCTGATCTTGTGGATGGCCTCCCGGCTGCGGGCCGGCGTGGTGTGGGCGAACACGTTCAACAAGTTCGATCCGACGTCGCCCTTCGGCGGCTACAAGGAGTCCGGCTACGGCCGGGAAGGCGGTCGGCACGGGCTGGAGGCGTACCTCGATGTCTGACACCGCTGCGCCTGCCCGCATCGCCGTGCGCAAGACGTACAAGCTGTATATCGGCGGGGCCTTTCCCCGATCGGAGAGCGGCCGGTCCTACGTGGTAACCGACCAGAAGGACAGGTTCCTGGCCAACGCGGCGCTGGCCTCGCGCAAGGACGCCCGGGACGCCGTGACGGCAGCACGGAAGGCGTTCGGCGGCTGGTCCGCGGCCACCGCTTACAACCGCGGGCAGGTGCTGTACCGCGTCGCCGAACTCCTCGAGGGTCGCCGGGCTCAGTTCGTCGCCGAGGTCCGCGCGGCTGAGGGCCTCGGCGCCCGGCAGGGTGAGGCCGTGGTGGACGCGGCCATCGACCGCTGGGTCTGGTACGCCGGCTGGGCGGACAAGCTCGCCCAGGTGCGCGGGTCCGCCAACCCGGTGGCCGGGCCGTACTTCAACTTCTCGCTGCCCGAGCCGACCGGCGTGGTGGCCGTGATCGCGCCGCAGGCCTCGAGCCTGCTCGGCTTCGTCTCGGTGGTGGCGCCCGCGGTGGTCAGCGGCAACACGGTGGTGGCGGTGGCCAGCGAGCGCTGCCCGCTGCCCGCGGTGTCGCTGTCCGAGGTGCTCGCGACCTCCGACGTGCCCGGCGGCGTGATCAACGTGCTGACCGGGCGCACGGAAGAGATAGCGCCCTGGCTGGCCTCGCACATGGACGTGAACGCGATCGACCTGTCCGGCGCGGCCAGCCCTCTCGCCGACGACCTGGCCGCCACCGCGGCGGAGAACCTCAAGCGGGTGGTCAAGCCCGGTGACGAGGACTGGACACTGGCACCCGGCCTGGACCGCATGTTCACCTACCTGGAGACCAAGACCGTCTGGCACCCGGCCAGCAACTGACCGCCGCGCCGGAATGACACCGATGGCCGCTACGCTCCGTTCTGAACAAAAATTCTATCGTTCAGAACGGAGTCGAGCCATGATCGAATCTAATGATCAGGACTGGGGGTTGTGTGATCACGGCCCCGTCGGCCGGGATCTCGACGACTACGACGACGTCGAGGCGGACTACGGCGACGAGGATGACGATTCACCCCTGGAACAACTGGCCTATCTGGCGGCCGGCATCGAGGCCGGGCTCGCGGAGGTGCCGCGAGGCTGGAAACTCGACCGGCCGGCCC
>DAIOWL010000870.1:0-3453 GCA_036758545.1 Streptosporangiaceae bacterium
GGGCCAGCATCGACCGTGCGGCGGGCCGCAGGGGTCTGGGCGGCATCATGACTGCTTTCAGTATGCCCCACTTCGGACAGTCGGCAAGCCACACGGCCCACGCGCGGTTCTGGTATGGCCGGGTTCGCGGCCCCCGGGCGGGTCTGCGATGGTGTTGTCATGGCGTGGATTGAGCTTGACGGCGCGGTCAACGTGCGGGATCTGGGGGACATGCCCACCGAGGACGGGCAGAAGACGGCAAGAGCCAGCTTGCTTCGAGCGGACAACCTGCAGGATCTGTCGGCCGCCGACGTCAGGAAGCTGGTGCGTGACATCGGCGTGACCACGGTCGTGGACCTGCGCAGCTCCAGCGAGCTCGCGGTCGAGGGCCCCGCGCCGCTGGACGCCGTGGCGGGCGTGTGGCACGCTCACCATCCGGTGCTGCCCGAGGTGGGGTCCACTACCGACGTCATCGCCGACGCGCTGCTGGCCCGGGACCGGATGGACAAGTTCAGGTACCCGGGCGACCCGGTCTGCGGGCACTACCTGGGCTACCTCGAGGACCGCCCGGATCAGGTGGTCGGCGCGCTGCGCAGCGTCGCGCACGCCGGGGGAGCGGCGGTGGTGCACTGCGCGGCGGGCAAGGACAGGACCGGGGTCGTGGTGGCGCTCGCGCTCACCGTGGCCGGCGTCCCGGCCCAGGCTGTAGTGGCCGACTACGCGGCCACGGGCGAGCGCACCGAGGCGATCGCGGCCCGGCTGCGCAGGTCGCGCCTGTACTCCCGGGACGTCAACAGCAAGCCCGCCGACCTGCAGCGCCCGCGGGCCGAGACGATGGCGGCATTCCTCGAGCAGATGGATGCGCGGTATGGCGGGGTCGCGTCGTGGCTGACCGGCCACGGACTGTCGGCCGAGGACCTGGAGGCGCTGCGAGTCAAGCTCCGGGCAGGCGCTTGAGCGGGAACGGCGGGGCGAGGCGCAGCTCCACATTGCGGTCCGCGGCGGTTCCGGCCATGACGGAGATGTCCCAGGGCACGTTGGCCGCGAGCTCACGGTGCAGGGCGGCCAGGTCATCCGAGGTCGCCAGCGGCACGGGCGGTGCTGTCGGCGTGTCGTGATCGACCATCGTGGTCACGATCGACAGGTACTCGCCGTGGTCCAGCAGTTCGACCACCCGGGTCTGGCACGGCCAGTCCACCACCGCGCAGGTGGTGACCTCCCAGAACCCCCGCGCCGGGTCGCCGGGGTCGGGCCGGGGGCGGATCGTGTTGGTGTGCGTGTGGCCGTTCAGCCACAGGACCACGTTGGGGTACCGGTGCAGCAGGGCCACCAGCCCGGCACCGAGCAGCGGCTCGCCGTCCGGTCCCTCGTGCCCGCCGCGGCTGTTGTCCAGCGTGTCGGTGCCATGATGGGAGAACACGATCACCAGCCGGTCGTCCTGCTCGGTCCGGACCTCGCCGCCGTCCGCGCCGCGGTAGGCCGAGTGCACCTCCGCCAGGCGGGTTTCCAGCCAGCGGGCCTGCCGCGCGTCCAGGCACCCGGATGCGCCGCCGGCCAGGCAGTTGGTGTCCAGGGCGATGAAGCGGACCGTCGGCGTGTCGTGGACGTAGTAGGCGGTGCCGTCCAGCCGGTTCCGTTCGGTGAACCCGTGGCCGAACGGCCGCGAGCCGGCCCGCAGGTGAGCGTCGACAAAGTCCCGCCTGGTGATCGGGCGCCGGAACGGATCGGGTGTGACCTGGCGCTGGGACCCGGCCATGAACGCCTCGGGATGCTCGGTGAACAGGGCGAGGGCTCCGTCATGATCGAAATCCTCGGGCAGGCTGACCGGCTTCCTGCCGCCGGTCATCGCGGCCCCGAGGGCGGGCGTCTGAGTGCCGACGCCCTGGTTGAGCGCCTCGTGATTGCCGAAGCAGGACAGCCAGGGGATGCTCAGGCCGGCGGCGGAGAACTCGCGCAGCGCGCGTTCCAGCAGGCCGGGATGGTGCGGGTAGCCGAACTCGCGACGGAAGAAGTCGAGCCCTTCTGCGCCCGGCCCGTCCGGCCGCCAGAAGATGTCGCCCGGCCAGTCCGGCGCCTGCACTCCCTCATAGCCGGGGCCGCCGGAATCCGGCGACACCAGGCCGCCGTCGAACAGGGCCAGGAAGGCCTGCAGTTCGTTCCACTGCGCGTTGTCGATCGCGTCGCCGGTGGTGACCGCCAGCTGCGCCGGCCGTCCGGTCGCCGGGCCGTGCACGGAACCGAGCGTGCGGAGGGTGGCGTCGACGGCGTGCGCGGTGAGCGCCTCCTGCGGACGCTGCACCGGGATGATCTCGGCGTACCTGGGGTCGGCGAAGCGGGCGTTCAGGAACTCGAACCGCGTCGGCGACTGGACGTCGGCGAGCTGCAGGTCGGTGATGTGAACCAGGCAGAGCAGTGGCCGGCCGGGACCGTTGGCCGACCCGGCCTCGTCGGGCCCGGCCCTGAAGTCGTCGCGAACGAGATGCGGTTCGCCCGCGCCGATCTCCAGAGCCCGGTAGGGAGCCGATCGCCCCTGGCGCAGCACCGCGCCGTGCCCGAGTCGGTGGTGGATGGTCAGCGGTGCGTGGCGGCCGCTCACGCTTCTTCCCCGGCCGGCGCCGCAGCCGGGTCCGCGTCGGCCGACACCAGCACCGGATCGGGCCGGATGGCCAGCACGACGCGGCTGCCCGCGGCCAGCGCGGACGCCTCCGAGGTCGGGAGCTGGGCCATGACCCTGGTGTCACCGAGGTCGACCGTGACCCGGCTGGTCGCGCCCAGGAACGTGATGGCGATGACGGTGCCCGTCAGCGGACCGGACCCCTCGAGCCCGGAATCCGGGGCGTTCGACGCCAGGCTCACCGCTTCCGGGCGGACCAGCGCGACCACCTGGCCCTCGGGTGTGTCCCGTTCCACCAGCGGTAGCTTGCAGCCGCGGACGATCACCTCACCGCCGCGGACCTCGCCGGTCAGCCGGTTGGACAGGCCGACGAACTCGGCCACGAACGACGTCGCCGGGCGCGAGTAGACCTCGGTGGGCGGCGCGAGCTGCTCCAGCCGGCCCTCCCGCATGACGCCGACCCGGTCCGCGATGGCCAGCGCCTCCTCCTGATCGTGGGTAACGAACAAGGTGGTAATGCCCACCTCGAGCTGGATCCGGCGGATCTCGTCCCGCAGCTGCGCCCGGACCTTCGCGTCCAGCGCCGACAGCGGCTCATCGAGCAGCAGCACCTGCGGTTCGATGGCCAGGGCGCGGGCCAGCGCGACCCGCTGCTGCTGCCCGCCGGAGAGCTGGTGGGGATACCGGTCCGCTTGTACGGACAGCCCGACCAGGTCGAGCATCTCGAGCGCCCGCTTGTCCCGCTGGGCCGAGCCGACCTTGCGCAGCCGCAGCCCGAACGCCACGTTCTGCCGCACCGTCATGTGCGGGAACAGGGAATAGGCCTGGAACACCATGCCCATGTCGCGCTTGGCCGCCGA
>DAIOWL010000871.1:0-3451 GCA_036758545.1 Streptosporangiaceae bacterium
CGCACCGCGTTCGGCCCCATCGACGTGTTCATTCTCCAGCGTGCCGACCCGGCCCACTGGACATGGGAGCCCGCTGGCTCCCCGGGGCCCGCGATCACCTTCACCCCCGCCCAGTTCAGCCCGGACGCCTTCACCGTCTTCACCAACCTGCCGGGTAACTTCGTGCTGGTCGTCCGGCAGTCACAGGGGAACGGTTAGCGGCAGAACAGATAAGATTCGCGTGATTCGGCCCGTAAGGGGGCGGTGGACATCGGGTTGACCGATCAGGCGAGCGCCCGGCGAGTTAGCGCGGGACGGTCGCTGTTCCGGGAGCACATGCTGCGCTTCACGCAGTGGTCCCGGCGTCACCCGAGGCTCGCGTGGGTAACGGCCGCGGCGCTCGTCTGCCTGGTGCTGTTCTGGTGCTACCTGCGACAGGCCCAGACGTATCAGCTCAACACCGACCCCGCGGGACAGGCGCTGCAGGCCTGGGACATGTTGCATGGCAACCTGCTGCTGCGCGGCTGGTGGCTGGGAGACGTCTCCTTCTACACCGTCGAACTTCCGCTGAACATGATCATCGAGATGATCGTCGGGCTGCGGCCGATCGAGATAAGCATCCTCGCGGCGCTGATCTACACGGCGGTAGTGCTGCTGACCGCGTTGCTGGCCAAGGGCAGCGCACGCGGCCGGGAAGGCGTCGTGCGGGCATTGCTCGGCGGGGGCATCCTGCTCGCGCCCTCGCTGGTGCTGGGGACGCGGGTGCTGATGCAGGGACCGGACCACCTGGGCACCGCGGTACCCATCCTGCTGATGCTGCTGGTGCTCGACCGGGCAAGGGAACGCTGGTGGGTACCGGTCGTAGTGGGAGTGCTGCTGACCCTGGCGCAGGTCAGCGACGTGCTCGCCACATTCGCCGGCGCCGCGGCGGTGGCGGTGGCCTGCGGCGTGCGGGTCTTCCTGGAGGTCGTCCGCCGCCAGGGCCCGCTCAAGTCCGCGGGCTACGACATCGCCCTTGGCCTGGCCGCGGTCTTCTCCATCGGGCTGGCGCAACTGGTCCTATGGGCAATCAATGCGGCAGGTGGCTTCTACATGCGCCCGCCGAAAAACGGCCTGGGCCTGGCGCCGATCTCCGCACTGCCGGCCCATGCCGGGGACACGCTCTACAACCTGCTGATCCTGTTCGGCGCCGACTTCTTCGGGCAGCACACGGTCGTCGGCGTGATCCTGGCCCTGCTCCACCTGACCGGGGTCGCCCTGGCCCTGTGGGGGCTGTGGATCGGCCTATCCGGTTTCTTCGGCCGCGCCGCGGACCGGGTCACTCAGGTGCTCGTGGCCGGCACCGTCATCATCCTGACGGCGGGATTGTTCGGCAACTACATGTCTAAGATCGTCGGCGCTCACGAGATCGTCACCGTGCTGCCGTTCTGCGCAGTGCTCGCCGGCAGGCTCCTCGGCGGCGGCCTGGTCAAGGCGAGGCTGGTGCCACTGCTCGCCGTGGGGCTCGCCTGTTACCTCGGAGCGCTCGCCTACAACGACACCCAGCCGGTCCAGGCTCCGCTGCACGCGGATCTCGCGGACTGGCTGGAAGCTCACCATCTGACGACGGGCCTGGCACCGTACTGGGAATCGAACGTCACCTCGCTCGATAGCGGCGGCCGGGTCAGGCTCGCGCCGCTGAAGCCCGGGGGTGCCTCCGCCAATCCGTACGAGTCCGATTCGGCGTGGTATGACCCTGCGGTGTCGCGCGCGAACTTCGTCGTAACGGTGTCCGCGCCGCCGTCGGATGCCTCCCTTGTCACGCCGGCTCAGGTGCATGCCCAATTTGGTCCGCCTGCCCGCACGTACCACTTCAAGGAGTACACCGTCATGGTCTACGACTACAACCTGCTGACCCGGCTGCAGGTACCGTCGCTGGGAGGGTTCTAGGCCGGTCACGTCTGCTAACGTCATCGGGTGCTAGAGGACTGCGGATGCACCTAGCGAGAGTTCCCCGCAGGACATGGCTGTCAGTGTCCATGAACCAGCAGCGCACGGGGGAAGAACCAAAGGGTAACCGCTTCGCACGGTGGGCATGGCTCGCCGCGTTCGCGGTAGCCGCCATCGCCCTGTTCCTGTGTTTCCTCCGGTTCTCTAGGACCTACCCCGCTACCTCGGATGGCGCGGACCAGGCGCTGCAGGCCTGGGACATGCTGCACGGCAACCTGCTGCTGCACGGCTGGACCATCGCGGACGTGACGTACTACACGACCGAAGTTCCCCAGTACATGCTCATCGAGCTGGTCCGGGGCCTAGGGCCTGACGTGGTGCACATCGCGGGCGCCAGCACCTATACGTTGCTGGTGCTGGCGGCCGGCCTGCTGGCCAGGGGGCGCGCGACCGGGCGGGACGGGCTGATCCGCCTGCTGGTCGCGGCCGGGATCATGCTCGCACCCCAGTTCGGCAACGCCACCCACCTGCTGCTCTCCCAGCCCGACCACCTGGGCACCCAGCTCCCGCTGCTCCTCCTGTTCCTGCTGCTGGACCGCGCGCCGCGCCGCTGGTACGTCCCGGTCACGGTCGGCATCGTGCTGTCCTGGGTCATCATCGCCGATCAGGTGGCACTGCTCGACGCGGCCGTGCCGCTCGCCCTGGTCTGCGGTTCCCGCGCCCTGCTGGCCGTCCTGCGCCACCGTAAGTCCCTGGCCTCCCAGTGGTACGAGCTGTCCCTGGTGGCGGCGAGCGTCCTGTCGTTCGCCGCGGCCACGCTCGCCGTGCGGCTGATCAGCGACCTGCACGGGTATCAGGTCCTCCCGCTAGCGGCGAAGGCCACCCCGATAGACGAGATTCCGCAGCACGTCGTGCTGACGCTCGAGGGCATCCTCAACGTCTACGGCGCCGACTTCTTCCACCTCTCGAACGGTTCCCTGCTCGGTCCGGGCCTGGGCGGCCTGCCGATGGCCGCCGGGATCGCCCTTGCCGCGGTGCACCTGGTCGGCGTGGCCCTAGCGGCGTGGGGATTCTTCCGCGCGTTCCGGTACTTTTACGACCCCGGCGATCTGGTCTCGCCCGTCCTGGCCACGGCGATCGCCGTCAACGTGGCGGCCTACGTGCTCAGTGTCATCCCCGTCGGGGTGTTCGACACCCGGGAGATCCTGGCCGTGCTGCCCTTCGGCGCGGTCCTGGCGGGGCGCATGGTCCCAGCGCAGCTGGCCGGGGTGCCGCGGCGGCTGAAGCCGGTGCTGGCGGGCGCCTCGGCGGCCGTGCTGGCCTGCTACCTAGCCGCGCTCGGCTACGCCGCCGCCCAGCCCCCGGTCGCGCACAGCGAGCAGCCGATCGTTCCCTGGCTGGAGGCGCACCACCTCACCACCGGGCTTGGTACTTACATCGAGGCGAATCTCATCACGATGGACAGCGGGGGCCGTGTCGCGGTCAGGGCGGTGTCGTGGCAATTCGACCGCAATGTCCCGCGCAGTTTCGAGTCCAATGCGGA
>DAIOWL010000872.1:0-3447 GCA_036758545.1 Streptosporangiaceae bacterium
CTGACGCTTCTCGGGCTGCTCGAGCGGGAGCCGAGCCACGGCTACGACCTGAAGCGCGACTACGACGCCTACTTCGGCCGGGACAAACCGGTCCCGTACGGCCAGGTATATGCCACTCTCAGCCGACTCGCCCGCGACGGCATGGCCATCGTCGGGCCGCCCGAGCCCGGCGAGGGCCCCGAACGCAAGCGCTACACGATCACCGAGGACGGGGTGACCGAGGTAAACACATGGCTTGAGACCCCGTCCGCGCCCGAGCCGCACCTGCAGACGGTGCTATTCGCCAAGGTCGTGCTCTCCCTCATGCTGGACCGCCCCGCAGACCGCTACCTGGATCTTCAGCGAGGCGCGCACCTGCAGCGGATGCGCGAGCTCACCGAGCTCAAACAGCATGGCAACATGGTCGACACCCTGCTCGCCGACCATGGGCTGTACCACCTGGAAGCGGACCTGCGCTGGATCGACCACACCGCGGCCCGGCTGAGTGCACTCGCCCGGGAGGTAAAACGATGATCATCGAGGCCAGGGACGTCGAGAAGTCGTTCGGCCAGACCCCGGCGCTGCGCGGCGCCACCGTCGGCGTGAAGCGAGGAGAGATCCTCGCCATCATGGGCCCGAGCGGCTCCGGTAAGTCGACCTTGCTGCATTGCCTGGCCGGCATCCTGACCCCTGACCGGGGCGAGGTCAGGTTCGACGGCCAGCGCCTGGACACGCTGAAGGAGGCGGAGCGCAGCGGGCTGCGGCGGGACAATTTTGGCTTCGTGTTCCAGTTCGGCCAGCTGGTGCCCGAGCTGACCGCCGAGGAAAACGCCGCCCTGCCGCTGCTGCTGGCCGGAACCCGCCGGGCAGCAGCGCTGACCGAAGCGCGCATGTGGTTCACCCGGCTGGCCCTGGACGGCCTGGAAGGCCGCCGGTCGGGTGAGCTGTCTGGCGGCCAGGCCCAGCGCGTCGCGCTGGCCCGGGGGCTGATCGCCCGGCCCGCAGTGCTGTTCGCCGACGAGCCGACCGGCTCCCTGGACTCGGTCACCGGCGAGCACGTCATGAACCTGCTCGTCCAGGCCGCGCGCGAGCAAGGCAGCACGGTCGTCCTGGTCACACACGAGGCCCGGGTCGCCGCCTACGCCGACCGCGAGGTCATTGTCCGTGACGGGAAGGTCAGCACGCTGACCGGAGCGGCCCCGTGATCCGTCTTGGCCTGCGCCTCACCCTGGCCGGCGGCCGCGAGGCCGTAGTCCGCCTGGTACTCCTGGTGGCCTCGGTCGGGCTGGGCGTCGGGCTCCTGCTGATCGCCGTCGCTGGCGTCAACGCGGTGAATACCCAGAACGGCCGCTATGCGTGGCTCAGTACCGGTAACGCGGCGACAGCGGATAGCGCGGCGAAGACCTCCGCCGATCCGCTGTGGTGGCTGATCCGCGCCGACCGGTTCGACGGCCAGCTCATCGGCCGGATCGACGTGGCCGCCACCGGGCCGACCTCCCCCGTGCCACCCGGCATCGGGCACTTGCCCGGCCCGGGCCAGTACTACGCGTCCCCCGCGCTGGCCGCGCTGCTGCGCAGGACACCCGCAGACCAGCTGGCAGCCAGGTACCCCGGACACCTGATCGGCACCATCGGCGACACTGCCCTGCCGTCCCCGAACTCGCTGCTCATCGTCATCGGGCACACCGCGGGCCAGCTGGCCCGAACACCCGGTGCCGTGCGGGCGACCGCGATCGCCACCACGCCGCCGAGCGGCTGTCAGCAGGACCAGTGCCTGCCCGGCGAGGGCATGAACGCGAACAGCATCGACCTGGTCATGTCGGTGGTGGCGGTCGCGATCTTGTTCCCGCTGCTCATCTTCATCGGCACCGCGACCAGGCTGTCGGCCGCCCGCCGCGAGGAGCGGTTCGCCGCGATGCGGCTGGCGGGCGCGACCCCGCGGCAGATTTCGCTCATCGCCGCGGTCGAGTCCACGGTCGCCGCGGTCGCCGGGATGGCCGCTGGCTTCGGCCTGTTCTTCCTGCTGCGGGTGCCGCTCGCGTCGATCCCGTTCACCGGCGCGCCTTTCTTTCCCGGCGACCTGTCGCTCAGCCTGCCCGACGTACTGCTGGCGGCGCTCGGAGTGCCGCTGGCGGCCGCCATCGTGTCCCGGCTCGCGCTGCGCCGGGTGCGCATATCCCCGCTCGGGGTGACCCGGCGGGTGACCCCGAAGGCGCCCCGGGCCTGGCGGGTGCTTCCGCTGCTGGCCGGCGTCGGCATCCTCGGTTTCATCGTGGTGCACGGGCGCCCGCCGACCACCCCGGAGCAGATCCAGGTTTTCCTGCCCGCCTTCGTCCTGATCATGGTGGGCCTGGTCACCGCCGGCCCGTGGCTGACCCTGGCCGGGGCCCGGCTCATGGCGCGGCGGACCAGCCGGCCGGGCACGCTGATCGCGGCCCGCCGGCTCGCCGACAACCCGAAGGCCGGGTTCCGCGCGGTGAGCGGCCTGGTCCTCGCCCTGTTCATCACCACCGTGGCGGTCGCTCTCATCACCACGCAGAATGCCAAGGGCGCCGCGCCGGTCGACGGGCCGGCGGCGAGCATCCTGGTCGACCAGTTTTCCGATAATCCCCAGCCGGTCACCGTTCCGCCCCCGTCGGGCGCGCTGCTTGACCGGCTGCAGTCGATCGGCGGCTTCCGCGGGATCCTCGCGATCCACAAGGCCAACGGCCTGACTATCCCGGCCGCAGTGCTGGGGCTCCCGGAGCGCTTCGGGGATATACGGGGTGGCCTGGTCTCGTGCGCCCAGCTGGCCAGCATTCCCTCCCCCGGCCACTGCCCGGCCGGGGCGGTGGCAGCCATCTTCCCGGCTGACGGCGTGGCCAGGATTGCGTCTCAGGCCGGGATCACCTGGCCAGCCGCCGACGTATCCGCGTCGCAGCTCGACCGCCTGCCCGTGCTCGCGATCCACGTGGCCACCAACGGGACGGTCCCGGCCATCGAGCGGGCCCGGAGCGTGCTCGAAGCCGCCTACCCCGATTACGATACGCCGGCCACCCAGGGCGAGCAGCACGCCGACGCCACCCAGAAGGACCTGGCGTATCAGCAACTGGCCGACGTGGTCGTGCTGACCAGCCTGGCCATCGCCGGCTGCACGCTCGCGGCGAGCGTCGCGGCCGGGCTGGCCGAGCGCAAACGCCCGTTCAGCCTGCTGCGGCTGGCCGGCACCCCGCTCGGCATGCTCCAGCGCGTGGTCGCGCTGGAGAGTGCTGTCCCGTTGCTGGTGACCGCCGTACTCTCCATCGGCGTCGGGTTCGCCGCCTCGGCGATGTACGCGGCCGCTCAGGTCGGCCCCTTCGTGGCGCCAGGAGCCGCGTACTACGTCATCACCGGCGCCGGCATCGCGGTGAGCCTCGGCATTATCGCCTCGACCATCCCGCTGCTCCGCCGCATTACCGGCCCCGAGGTGGCGAGAAACGAGTAGGCAGT
>DAIOWL010000873.1:0-3444 GCA_036758545.1 Streptosporangiaceae bacterium
GATCACCTTCATGGCCCTGTCCGGGGTCTTGCTGGACCGGCTGCGCGCCGCCACCCCAGCCGCACCATCCCCGCAGCACGCCCCGCCCACCGCGACCGCCTAGCTGCCACCTCCACAGGTGCTGTGGGACGACCTGCCCAGGTCGTCCCACAGCCGCAGGCCGCCGAGCATGCAGCCGAGTTAACGACCGGGTCGGGGCCGGACCGGCGGAAGATCAGACCAGCGGTCTCGCGCATGCGGAACGGCTCATCGACGCGACCTAATTGCTGTTCGGTGCGGCACGGACGGCCAGCCAGCTGACCAGGAGTTGCGCGCATATCGGCGGGTCGGCGCGCGTTCTCCCTATCTCTCCGTATCACTCATCGTGATTGCGGTTGACAGGCGTCGCTCGATGCCCATCGCAGGCTTGGCGTGGAGAGTGGCTGGTCTGGAGGGTCGTCGTCGGCGGGCCAGGCCATTGATGCTGGGGGCGAACGGCCTGGCCTCCTTGGCCATCTCCTGCCGGACCTGACCGCCCTATGCTCTGCCACGGGCGCAGCCGCTGCGGTCACCGCTGAGCCACTTCGCCAGCCGGGTGAGCGGAGTGTGCGGCCAGTGGCGGCCCAGGGCGGCATCGTCCGTGGCCGCATCCGGCGATCCCGTAGCTGCCGGGGGAGAGGGCGAGCTCAGGTGGCCAGGTGGCCGAGCAGGTGATAAACGACGAAGGCCGGCCACAGGATGGCTTCGACGATCGCCCATATGTGGGCCCAGAATCCGTGGGCGTGTTGCCAGTAGTACACCAGGGCGCCGATAAACCCCAGGCCGTAGACTGCGCCTCCGCTGCCACCTCGCACCACGCTCCTTAGCTTGGGTGTGGATTGGTGGCGGCGGTTTGATCACATTCCGCGAGCGGCGGAGGGAGCCAGCGTAGCCGCGTCAGCGCCACGAGCCGGAGCCACTCCGGCAGACTCACGAGCAGGCATCAGGCGGAAAGACGTACCTGATCGCGGCAGGACAGCGCGCCGGCGAAAGGGACCGGCGGCAACCCAGGTAGTCCACGGAGAGCGTGGGGTTACCGGGGTGGCGGCTCCGGCGGGGGTGGCTCAACCACGACGATGACCTTGCCCGCAGGGCTTCCCTCCTCGACTAGCCGCACGGCGGCTGCGGCGTCGGTGAGCGGGTAGGTCCGGTCGATCACCGGAGTGAGGTGCCCGGACTCGATCAGGTCGCCGACTTCCTGGAGGGCCTGGGCGGTGACCTTGGCAGTGAATGACTTCAGGGTCTGGCCGGCCAGCGCGTTGAGAGCTACGGCCTTGATGATGTTGCCCACGGGACCGAGCCAGCGGCTGCCGTCGCCGAAGGACTGGATGAGTGTTCCGCGGGGCGTGAGCGCCTTCCTGACCGCTGCCGGGGAATAGGTTCCGCCCAGCTGAAGGGCCAGGTCGTAGCGGGCGGCACCGCCGGTGAAGTCCTGCTTGGTGTAGTCGATGACGTGCTCGGCGCCGAGGCGGCGCACCAGGTCCGCGTGCCGGGTGCTGCAGACGCCGCTCACCTGGGCACCCAGGTGCCTGGCGATCTGCACCGCGAAGGTCCCCACGCCGCCCGAGGCGCCGATGATCAGGACGTGCTGGCCCGGCTGGATCCCTGCTGCGCGCAGTCCCTGCAGCGCGGTCACCGCGGCCAGCGGCACGGCGGCAGCCTGCTCGAAGGTGAGATTCCCCGGCTTGGGCGCGAGGCCGTCTTGGGGGACGGCGATGTACTCGGCGAACGCGCCGTGGCCGAAACCGTACACCTCATCGCCCGGCTTGAATGCGGTGACGGCGCTGCCGGCCCGCTCCACCGTCCCGGCCAGGTCCCCGCCCGGGACCGGGAACTTCGGTTTGCGGACGCCCCCCAGTCCCGCGGGGCGCAGCAGGACCGGCTCGCCGCGGATGAAGTGCCAGTCCCACGGGTTAGCAGAACTAGCCCGCACGGACACCAGCACGTCCTCCGCGCCGGCGACCGGCACCGCCACCTCGGCCAGCCGTAGCACATCTAGCGGCGCGCCGTACTCATGCTGGACGATCGCCTTCATGGCGTACTCCCTCGTGGGCGCTCCCGTCCCATCGCTCTCGACGCTACAGCGACCGGCACCGGCCAGGTCAGCCGGTCCGGCGGCCGAGCCCTCTGTGTCAGGATCAGGTGAGACACCAGGGGCAACCGTTACTGGTGGAACTTGAGGGCTAGACGGAATCAGCAGACAGTGACCATGACTAGCTCAGACATGCAGGTAACCCCGGCCGGGCGCCGGGCGGCCGGGGCGGACGGCCCGCGGTCGGCCCGCGGTCGGCCCAGCCGAAACGGCGCACCTTCACCGCCGCGTACAAGCTGGCGATGATCGAGACCTACGACGCGGCCACCGGGCCGGCGCGAAAGGCGCGCGGCTGCGCGGCGAGGGCTGTATGACTCGCGTATCAGTTACTGGCGCAAGGCGCGGGATTCCGGCGGGCTTAAATCGTCAGCCGGTGCCGTTCCCGCGGCAGTGCATCAGGGCCGCCCGAGCATGGAAGCGGAGAATGAGCGGCTGCGGAAGCGGCTGGCGAAGGCATTACAACCATGAGCACCGGCATTCCGGGGTCGGGCTGCACACTCCCTATTCGGTGCATATCGGCACCGCGCCCGCGATCCAGGACAAGCGCCAGGCCGTGCTGAACGCCGCCTACGCCGCGAACCAGCGGCGCTTCACCCGCCGCCGCGGGCACCCAAAATTCCGCTGCAGCGTCGATCAACAAGCCGGCCACCGGACCGGACATAACACAGCATCCGTCAAAGCAGGCAGCTTAGGGAGCAGCAGAACCCTGTGTCTCAGTTGACTTGACACGTACCGTCCGCCCCCCGGGACCCGGGCCTGCGGTCCGGGCCGTCTCTGCGCCCCGCTAGCGGGGCGTGCGCCGGGTCGCCGTCAGGGCGTCCAGGGCCTCGTCCAGGGTGCGGGCCGGCGGTAGCCGGCGGTCCAGCCCGGTCAGCCGGAACAGCTGGCGGACCCTCGGCCGGGCGCAGACCACGTGCAGGCTGCCGCCGTGCGCGGCGGCCCGCTTGGCCGCGCCGACCAGCACGGCCAGCCCGGCCGAATCGATGAAGCGGACCTGGTCCAGGTCGGCCACCAGCGGGCGGCCGCTGGCGGCCAGCTCGAACAGCCGCTCCCGCAGCCGGGTCGCGGTGGCGATGTCAATCTCCCCGGCGACGGTCACGACCGGGTAGCCCCGTTCGTGCCGGGCCTCGATGGTCAGTGCCTCACCCATGGCCAGCCTCCCGCCCGGCCCGGCCAGCGTCTTGCCCGAGCCGGGAACGACCGGTATTACCCCCTATGCTCGCCTCGTCTAGTTCTGGTATCGCCCCGTAGCAGAGCAGCACGCTTGATGAGATAGACATCGCTGGGTACCTGGGTCCTAACCGGCCGTGACTGGCCGTGCCGCCAGGGTCCGG
>DAIOWL010000874.1:0-3438 GCA_036758545.1 Streptosporangiaceae bacterium
CAATCACCGCCTTCCTCGGCCTGCTGCTCATGCGTGGCCAATTCGTCCCCGGCCTCAGTGCACTGGATACGTCCGCGCAAATCCTTGCCTGGGCGCTGGTCTTTGGGTACGCGCAACAGCTGTTCACCCGCCTTGTCGATCAGCAAGGCCAAACCGTACTCGACAATGTGCGCGGCGCCGACAGACCTCAGCCCGCTCCAAGTCCGCCATGAACCATTACTACCCTTGGACCAGGAAGGAGGATAGCGTCTCGGAATCGAACCGATGACCTACGCATTACGAGCGCGTTCTCGTGCGTTGGTCGTGGGCTCAAGGTCCGCCCGAGCTTCAGGTACACAGGTTGTCGATGCTGGTGGTCGTTGGCTGTCGACGGCGGTTCGGGGACATCTCGGGGACACGCCCACCAGCCGGTTGACCCGTTGCTTAGAAGATCGGTATGCGCACCGGGTCAGCCTGCATGTCCGCAGGTGAGCCTGTGTGCCGAGCTGTCCGGGAGTGACCGTGAGTTCCCGCCGTTGACCGGCCGATCGGGCACGCGACGGGCACGTCATCTGTGGTCGCGCACAACAGCAGCCAGGCGGCGGGAGTATCTAGGCTGGTGGCATGGTCAGGCGGGCTAAGGATGGCAGCACATGGCGAATCGGGACAGAGGGTGACGTTGCATGGATCGCCAACGGCACCTCCATCGGCCGGACCATCACCGCCGCCATCCCGCCGATCTTCGAGGCCTACGCCACGGTAACCCTGCCGTTCGGAGGTGACGGCCAGGACAAGCATGACCGCGCTGTGCTCGGGCTGCTGCGCGAGCATTCGGCTGCCCAGCAGTGGTGGCTTGGGTATCTCGACACCGGCGCCGATGACGTTGTCTTCCCCGATGCGCCGATGGTGACGTTGTACTCGGGCTGGCATTACGTGCTGGTCCAGGCGGGGCCGGAGCAGGCCGCGACCTGGCGGCGGAGTGGCCCCTGGTCGTTCTGGAAAGGTCCGCTGCCCAACTTGATGTTCCCCGCCGACCGCTCCTGGCTGGTGTCGACGCTGTGGGACGACGACTGGACCTGCATCGGTGGTCCGGCCGAGCTGGTGGATAGATTTCTGCGTCACCCTGATCTCCAGGCCCGGCTGGTTGCCCTCGGTCAGGAGGCCACACCACCAGGTCACCAGGCGCTATGAACCCTAACCTTTTGATCCGTAGATTCCAGTGCGGGCATCCAGACCCGTTCGGATCAGTCCGCTACCTCGGATTTGCCGCTGCCCGCTGTTCACATCCATCCGGAGAACTACAAGGTCGTTCATCCGTGTGGCTCCCAGCGTGGCTCCCATCGGCCGGGCACCACCACGCCCTGGTCCTCGTCACTACCATCGGGCCTTTGCCCGTCGCGCGACCGCAGCTTGCCCTGCCCAGGCCCCTCCCCCGAACCCGACTGCTGCCGAACCCCCGGACGGACGGGTTCTGTCAAGGTCGGCTTCGCGTGTACATAAACCACCCGCCTTCACCGAGGCGGTTGCCCCACGGTCACAGCCGGGCTTGACAGGTTCCGGGAGTCCAATACCCTCCTACGGCGGGTTCGGGGGAGGCCACCCGCACTTCCGTCTGCATGCCGACTGCCGCCGCCCGGGTCTTACCGGGCTGAACGGCCAGCTGCGGTCAGAAGCCGTGCGGCGCCGAGCTGCCAGGTGGCACCGGGGGCTCACGCCTGCGGTCCTGGTCCCAGAACTTTCCTTGCCATCCTTGCACTGCGGCGAAGACGAAGACTACCGCTCCCCCGAGGGTCACCAGCGCCTGTGCCGGGTCGGTCAGCAGCGTGAGGCCGACGATCATGAGGACCAGGCCCGCGACCAGGACCCTGGGCCACCAGGCGGTCCGGAGTGTCCGGGCAATTGAGCTGCCGCGGGTTGGCTGGGCGGCCGGAGCCGCGGGCGTGCCCGGGACCACAGGGTCCTGGCGGCGCAGTCGCATGCCCATGGCAGGCTCCTCTCCTCGGCTCCCCGCGGCGCCAAGTACATGGGACCGTGCCCGGATCATGTGGAACCATGTGGAGACCGGGTGGCGATAGTACGGAGTTTACCTGCTCACGGGGAGTCCGGGCCGAGCCAGCACAGATGACCGTATGTGTTGGTCGATAGCCCGCGCATGGTGCCGTGTGCGGTAGGAGCGCGGTTGATCTGTGGTGCCTTCGCGGGTGTGGCCCGGCGTGCGGCGGGCGGGGCTCCCAAGCCAGAGCCCGCCGCTGACGCCGGGCCGCGGCGCCGCGTAGCGGCGGCGCCTTGATCCAATACGGCTCAATTCGGCAACGCAGCGCAGATGCAGCGCGTGTCTGGGTGTCCTGTTCCCAGTCGTGCTGTGCCTGGCGCAAGGCGACCTGGGAGCGCGGCTGGTCGGATCGTCTCAGGCTGGACCTAATGCAGGAGGTCGTGCTGGCGTTGCTCGACGGTCAGGGCGTCGAAGATGCGCCAGGTGTAAGCCTCGTTGGTCGGCTCGGCAGCGGGCTCTGATGTGTGACAGTGCTGGGTAGCAGGATCATCTGCTTAGAAGTTCCGGGCAATGCGACCGGGATAGTGCGTGACGTGGGATTTTTTGAGTGTGATCACCTGAACTGGCCCCGGTTTGGCCTTCTGCAGTCGCGAATTTCGGCCCCGCCTGGGTGGTGATCTCGCCTGGCGGGTGGGCCGGCGTGTCGTCGCGAATTGTGGCCCCACCCTGGATCTGATCATCACGTCGTTGCTGTCGGCGTGGAGGTCGGGGATGGCGAGGTCGCGTGTGGAGCTGTTCGAGCAGATCAGGCGGGACTGGCGGGCCGGGGGATCATCGATCCGGGAGCTGGCGGTCCGGCATCATGTGCACCGGCGGACGGTGCGGCAGGCCGTGGCCAGCGCGGTGCCGCCGCCGCGGAAGGCGTACCCGCCGCGGCCCAGGCCTGCGCTGGGTCCTTATACGCAGGTCATCGATGAGTGGCTGGTGGCGGACCGGGAGGTGCCGCGCAAGCAGCGGCATACGGCCCGGCGGGTCTGGCAGCGGCTGGTCGCTGAGCAGGGCGCGAGCGTTGCCGAGGTGACGGTCTCGCGGTATGTCGCCCGCCGCCGCGCCGAGCTAGGCCTGGACAAGGCCGAGGTCATGGTGCCGCAGGCCCACGCGCCGGGCGCGGAGGCCGAGATGGACTTCGGGGAGTTCCACGCGGTGATCGCGGGGGTGCTGGCCAGGCTGTGGATGTTCGTGCTGCGGCTGTCGTGCTCGGGCCGGGCGTTCCACGTCGCGTTCGCCACCCAGGCGCAGGAGGCGTTCCTGGAGGGCCATGTGCTGGCGTTCGAGTACTTCGGCGCGGTGCCCGGCCGGGTCCGGTACGACAACCTGGGGCCCGCGGTGGTCCGGGTGCTGCGCGGCCGGGACCGGGCCGAGTCCGAGCGGTTCATCGCCCTGCGCAGCCACTACCAGTTCGACTC
>DAIOWL010000875.1:0-3437 GCA_036758545.1 Streptosporangiaceae bacterium
GCTAGCCGCGAGCGTCCCGGGACGCCGCCAGGAACATCAGCGCCCCGTCCACGGTGGCGGCCAGCGGAATCAGGCGGTCCACCCCGGTCAGCCACAACAGCCTGCGGGTTGGTGGCCGGGCGCAGACCGCATGCAGGCTGCCGCCGTGCGCGGCGGCGCGGCGGGCCGCGCCGACCAGCGCCCCGAGCCCAGACGAATCGATGAACGTGACCCGGTTCAGGTCCACGATCAGCGTCCCCCCACCGTCAGCCAGCTCGAACAGGCACTCCCGCAGCTGGGCCACGGTGGAAATGTCAACATCGCCTGTGACCGCCGCGATCACGGCGCCGCGTTCGCGGCTGACCGTGATGTCCAGCGCATCACCCATGGCCAGCCTCCTGTCCCAAGCGGCCGCGCCGTCGGCCCGGGGCAAACACGATCACCGCCGGGGAACCGGCTAGGGTCAGCCTGCGTTTTTCCGCCAGCTGCGGATCCGCTGGCTGGGGCGCTCCTGCTCGCCCTGCTGGGCGCCGAGCACGACGAGGCTGCCGGTGAGGACGGGGGTGGCCCACTGCAGGATCCGGAGTCGGCGTTGGGTCCGGGCGACGTCAGCTGGCGTGTCTTCACCGGGGACGGTGCCGCCTTCGGTCTTGACGTCGCCGGCGTTGCCAAGCTTCGCGCCGAGTAGTCCGCTGTAGGCGGTGGTGCCCAGCGCCGCGAAGGTCAGCACGGTCTTGACGGCCGTGTTCGCTCCGACGCCGGGCTGGCTGCGGATACGGTCGCGGTGCGCCAGCAGCAGCCCGCCGCCGCCGAGCAGGTGCGCACCGATCGCCGCCGCGGCGAACGGGGTCCACCGGGCCCATCCCGACGCCGCGATCTTCGATCGCTCGGCCGGGTCGCTGACGTCCTTGGATGCGCCGTTGAGGGCGACTGCGCCCATCAGCGATCCGCCGAACCACCCTGCGGCGCCCACGTCGTGCAGGGAACGGATAACGGTGTTACTAGTGCTGTTCACAATGACTCCTCATGGTCAGATGGCGTTCGTACCTGGGTGCCGTGACTTCTAGCCGGCGGCGGTGGCGCCGGAGGAACGAGCGCCGGCGTCGTGGTCGAGCTGGCGGCGGAGCTTGTCGTTTTCCTCCCGGGCCTTGTCGCGGTCGCGGCCGGCGTTCCTGGCTTCCTTGCGCTCGGCGCGGTGCTGCCTGGCCTTGGTGCCCTTGCGGCGCAGGCCGGTCAGTATCATCGCGACGCCGAGGAGCAGGATCGCGCCGGCGATGGCGCCGATGATGAAGAACTCGGCAGCGTTGTGGATGCCCAGCGTCTGGCCGAACAGGGCCGGGCTGCGTATCGTGTACTGGTTTTTCCAGATCAGGTCCAGGCCGAAGACGGCGGCCACGATCAGCAGGACCAAGCCGGTAATGATCACGAGCACTCCTTGGTGATGCACCCGGTCGCTATGCGGGCACCGGGGGCCTCCTGACCGGCGCGCCGGCCAGGAGGCAGTGACATCAGGGCGGCCACGCCCGGTGCGGGCGCCCCGTCTGGTCCGGTCAGAGGAGCTTGCCCAGACCGCCGAGCTTGCCGGCGATGCTGCTCGGATCGATGCCGTACTTCGAGAGCATCCCGGCGTGCTCGGCGTTGTCGGTGTCGACCTTGTCGGGCAGCTCGCTGGCGGCCTGGCTGGCCTGGTCGCCCTGGCCCTGGCTGCGCAGCAGCTGCAGGATCTGGTCCTTGTCGATGTTCATCTCTGGTCTCCTGTTCATCGGTCCGGAGCGGCTGGCGGCCGCGCTGGCGGCCCTGGCTGGGCAGGGTCCCGCCAGCGCATCATGTCGGCGCTACGCGGATTAGCGGGTGGTGCCGGTGGTGTTGACGTCGGGGTCGTCGATCTGCTCCTTGCGGAGGGTCTCGCTGACCTCGTGGTCCTCGGTGACGGTCTCGGTGCCGAGCCGGACGCGCTCCACCGGTACGGTGTCCTTGTTCACGACGGGACGCTCGGCGCGCAGGGTGACCTCGTGCTCTTCCTCGCTGATGTCGCTGCCCGAGGTCGCCGCGCCGCGGTTGGCGTCGGTGATCGGCTCCCGCTCAAGGCGGACTTCCTCGTGGCTGACCGGGACGGTCTGGGTGACGTTCTCGGTCACGACATACTTGCGCAGCCGCGCCCGGCCGGCCTCGGCCTGTTCGGTGCCGACGTGCAGCCGCTCCTCGGACCGGGTCATCGCGTCGTCGGTGGTCGGTCCGGAGGTGTCCTGGCCCTGGATGCCGTCACGGCCGGCCAGGTCGTCGCGGGTGTCCCCCGCGTACCGCTCACTCTGCTTCTGGCCGGTGCCGCCGAGGTACCCGTTGTAGTAGGTGTACAGGGCCTCGTTCTCGGAGTCCTCGATGTGGCCGTCGGCCTCGATGCCGGGGGCGTCCTGGACCATGTCTTTGGTCACGGCGAGCTGCAGGTCGGCGCCGTCGGACCGGGAGCCGTACAGCGGGGCGAAGCTTTGCTTGGTGCCGAACATGCCGGTGGTGATGGTGACCCACAGCGGCTGGCCGGTCTGGTCATCCACGTAGATCTGCCCGATCTTGCCGAGCTTCGCGCCGTTCACGTCGACGGCGGTCTGGCCTTCCATGTTCTGCAGTTCTTCGGTGGTAGTCATGCATGCTCCTTCAGCTGGGTCGTACGGGTTGGTTCCGGTCGGTTGGTAGCGGGGACGAGATGATTCCTGATCCTCCCGCCCGCGGTACGTCAGGAACCGTTGTAGTGCTCGCGGCTGCCTGACTTGGCCAGGCCGCGGCTGACCACGTAGCCGATGGTCAGCAGCACGATGTAGAACCAGGCCTTGTCAGCCCGGAAATAGTCGGCGTGCGCGTGAGTGGTACCCACCGCCGCCGACGCGACGAGCACGCCGACCACGGCGGCGATATACACCATGAGCTCGGTGGTCTTGAACGATGCCTTGGTTTCCGTGCTGCGGCGGGGCTCGGCGTGAGCCGGCCTGCCGTTGGGGTAACTGGCAGCGCTGGGCGTGCCCTCCGGGCTGCGGCCCTCAGCGTTGTAGCCGGTATCGGTTGACGTGCTCATGAATCTCCCTGGAAATGAAAAAGCCTGGACAGCCTCCCTGGCTGCCAGGCAAGACACCGCCTCAACGGAGGCGGCGGTACAAGTGCTAAGGTAACACCGTAAGCTTACGGCGTCAACTTACATGGTAAACCGCGAAGCGGCACCTACTCCAGAAGGGCGGCAGGTGAGCGCCCGCATGCACATCCCCGCCGGGCCGGCCGAGCGCAGCCGCCCGGGCATGAGCACCGATCGCATCACGGCTGCCGCCCTGCAGATCGTAGACACCGAAGGTTCCCAGGCCCTGACAATGCGCCGTCTCAGGCAAGCCCTCGGCCGGAAAGTGATGACGCTGTACCGCTACGTTCCCAGCAAAGACGCGCTGCTGGACGGCGTCGTCGCACGGGTCCTCACC
>DAIOWL010000876.1:0-1723 GCA_036758545.1 Streptosporangiaceae bacterium
CTCCAGCCGGACCAGCGATCCGCTGTCCGGGTCGCGGAAGACGAACACCGGGTGGCCCGATACCACGTAGATGCCCGTTTCCGAGTCACCGTGATGATGGTCGCCAGACGAGGTCCCCGGCAGCACGACGGTCCGGCCCATCCATAGCGCCGAGGCGCTGGTCAGGTCGCCGGATATAGCGGCCGAGCGGATCATCCCGCCGGTCTGCGCGGTGGCGGCGGACAGGGAATCCCCCCGGATCAGGCGCAGGCTCATGGGCGCAGCGTACCGCCGGGAGCCCGTGAGCATAAAGAATCGGAATTGTCGCTACCCGGTGCGATACTCATGCAATGGTGCTACGCGTGTCAGCGGGCCGCATGGTCGGGCGGGACGACGAGATCGGCCGTCTGCTCAGGCTGCTCGATGACGCCGAGGCGGGCCGCTCAGTGGTCGCGCTGGTCAGCGGCGACGCGGGCGTAGGCAAGTCCCGGCTGGTCGCGGAGGCCACGCGGCTGGCCGCGGGCCGCGGGTTCACCGTGCTCTCCGGCCAGTGCGCGGAGCTCGGTGACAGCGTGCCCTACCTGCCGCTGGCGGACGCGCTGCGGAGCGCCGCCCAGGCCGGGGCGGTCCGTGACGCGCTGAGCTCGCGTCCGGCCCTGAGCATGCTGCTGCCCGAGGGCGGCGGAGGCCTCACCATCGACTCGGACCGTTCCGGCCTGGCCCGGCAGCAGATGTTCGGCGGCGTGCTCGGCCTGCTCACCGAGCTCGCGGCCGCGGGCCCGGTGCTGCTGGTGCTCGAGGACCTGCACTGGGCCGACACCTCGACCCGGGATCTGGTCACGTTCCTGTCCCGAATGCTGCACCGGGAACGGGTCGCGCTGATCGGCACCTACCGGACCGACGACCTGCACCGGCGGCACCCGCTCCGGCCGGTGGTGGCCGAGCTGCTCCGGCTGCCCGGGGTCATCGCGGTCGACCTCGCCCCGCTGGATCCCTCGGCCCTGGCCGAGCACCTGACGGCGGCCGCGCAAGGCCGGATCGGCGCCACCGAGCTGAACGACATCATGGCCAGGGCCGAGGGCAACGCTTACTACGCCGAGGAGCTGCTCGCCGCCTCGGTCAGCGGGGACCGGGCAGAACAGAGCCTGCCCGCCGGCCTGGCGGCGCTGCTGCTCAGCCGGGTGGAGCAGCTCTCCGACGCCGCCCAGCAGGTGCTCCGCGCGGCGGCGGTGGCCGGCCGTAAGGCCGACGATGAGCTGGTCCAGGCCGCGTCGGGCCTGGTGTCGGCCGAGTACGAGGCCGCCGTGCGGGAGGCCGTCACCCACCAGCTGCTCGTGCCCGACGGCACCGAGGGCTACGTGTTCCGGCATGCCCTCCTGCGCGAGGCGGTCTACGGTGACCTGCTGCCGGGGGAGCGAACCAGGCTGCACGGCACGATGAGCGCGCTGCTGGCCGACGAGCACCGGCTGGCCACGCCGGGTACCGCGGCCGAGCTGGCCCAGCACTGCCTGGCCAGCCACGACATCCCCGGGGCGTTCGCCGCCTCCATCAGGGCGGGTGACGAGGCGGAACGGCTGGGCGCGCCGGCCGAGGCGCACCGGCACTACGACCAGGCGCTCGCCCTGTGGGAGCGGGTGGCCGAGCCGGAGAAGACGGCCGGCATGGCCCGCGGCAAGCTCGGCCTGCTGTCCGCGACCAACGCGGCGGACAGCGGCGACGTCGACCGGGCCGTGCACCTGCTCCG
>DAIOWL010000876.1:1823-3432 GCA_036758545.1 Streptosporangiaceae bacterium
CGGCGGACAGCGGCGACGTCGACCGGGCCGTGCACCTGCTCCGGCGGCTGCGGCAGGCGCTCGCCGCCCGGACCGAGAAGAGCCACGACGATGTCATCCTGGCCAGCCGGATCGGCGAGCGGCTCGCCTTCTACCTGTGGCAGATCGACGACGCCAAGGCCATGGCCGAGGCGATCGAGATTGCCCACGCTACGGTGGAGGAGACACCAGCCGAGCCGCCGACCTGGCAGTACGCCCGGACGGTGGCCACCTACGCCAACACCCTGCTGGTCGACGACGACTTCGACGCGGTCCGGGAGCAGGCCGAGCGCGCGCTCGCCGCAGCCCGCGCGGCCGATGCCCCCTGGGTGCAGGCCGACGCCCTGGTGACCCTGGGGTTCCTCAGCCACCGCGAGGGCCGCAACGACGAGGCGATCAAGCTGCTGACCCAGGCACACAAGCAGGCCCGCGAGGCCAAGGTGCTCGGTGTGGAGCTGCGGGCGGCGTACCACCTGGCCCGGGCGCACCTGGAGCACGGCGACCTGACCGCCGGCGGGACCGTGGCGCACGAGGGCACCAAGCGAGCCAATCAGACCGGGCTCGGCCTCGCACCGTACGGCACCGACGTGCAGCATCTGCACTTTCAGTGCCACTACGCCGACGGCAAGTGGGACCACGCCCAGGAGATCGCGGACGGCTTCCCGGTCCGGGTCACCAGCCTCCCCGAGGCCTCCCTGTCCTCGATGGCGTTGTTCATCGACGTCGCACGCGGCAACCCGGTCGTGGAAGAGCGGCGCGCCTGGATCGAGCCGTTCCTGTCGGCCCACGGATTCGACGGGTTCATCGCGCGCGGGCTGATCGCCGAGCATGCCCTGTGGCAGGGCGACGTCGAGGAGGCACTGACCCAGACGCGCGCCGCGATCGACGTCGTCTACGAGCCGCCCTGGGGTTTTTATCCCTCGGCCATCAGGCCGGCCGCGGTCGCGATGTGCGCCCTGGCCGACCGGGCGGTGCAGGCCAGGGCCACCGGTGACGACACTGCCGCCGCCGCGGCGGTCACCGCGGCGGGCGAGCTGCTGCAGATCGCCCGGGAGGGGGCGGCGTTCCCCAAGCGGCCCAAGTTCATCCTCGGGCCGGAGGGCCGGGGCTGGCTGGCGCGCGCCGAGGCGGAGTACCGCCGGGCCGACGGCGACAACGACCCGCAGGCGTGGCAGGCGGTTCTCGACGCGTTCGGCCCCGGCTACGTCTACGAGATCGGCCGCACCCGGTGGCGGCTGGCCGAGGCGCTGGCCGAGGCGGGCCGCCGGGACGAGGCGGCGGAGCAGTGGCGCCAGGCGGTGCAGATAGCGGACAGGCTCGCCGCCCGGCCGCTGCGCCGGGCCCTGGACGACCTGGCCCGCCGGGCCAGGATCGGGACCGCGGAGGCGCACGGCGACGGTGCGGTGCTGGCCTCGCTGACCAGTCGGGAACGCGAGGTCCTCCGGCTCATCGCCGCGGGCCGCAGCAACAGGGAGATCGCTTCGGTACTGTTCATCGCGCCGAAGACGGCCAGCGTGCACGTGTCCAACATCCTGGGCAAGCTCGGGGCCGCCAGCCGCACCGAGGCCGCCGCCATCGCGCACCGCGAGGG
>DAIOWL010000877.1:0-3432 GCA_036758545.1 Streptosporangiaceae bacterium
GTCGCCGGATCGGTCCGCCCCGTGGTCCCGGCTATGGCTACCGCGGTCGCGCTGGCGGCCGCGGCCGCGGCGGTCGCGATCTCGGCGGCGATGGCCGGCGGACAGCTCGGCTGGACCCTCCCGCTCGCGGTAGCCGCGGGCCTGGCCGTGGCGTTCGCCGTGCAGCGGCACGCAGTGCGGCGGCTCGGCGGCATCACCGGTGACGTGCTGGGCGCACTGGCCGAGATCGCCACCACCGTGACCCTGGTGGTGGCGGCCATGGGACCGCCCGCCTAGTCGTCAGGAGCGCCGGCCCGGCCGTGTTTCAATGGCGGAAAAGAACCCGAGGCAGGAGCCGCTGATGCCGCCGACACACGAGGTACTCAACCAGCCTCCCGCGCTGGACGGGTACGACGTCGCCGACGATCCGGCCATGCTGGCCGCGCTGCGGCGTGAGGGTGCCGGCTGGGCCGAGGACGGCATCCGCGAACTCGGCCGCCTGGCCGGCTCGGCGCGGGCCCAGGAGCTAGGCCGCCAGGCGAACGAGAACCCGCCCCGGCTGCGCACGCACGACCGGTTCGGCCACCGGGTCGACGAGGTGGAGTTCCACCCGGCCTGGCATGAGCTGATGACGGTGGCGGTGCGGCACGGCCTGCACGGCACGCCGTGGCGGGACGCTCGCCCCGGCGCGCACGTGGCGCGGGCGGCGGGCTTTTACGTCTGGGGCGCGGCCGAGGCCGGGCACTGCTGCCCGGTGTCGATGACCTACGCCATCGTGCCCGCGCTGCGGCACGCGCCCGGCCTGGCCAGCCGCTTCGAGCCGCTGCTCGCGGCCCCGGAGTACGACTTCGGCCTGCGACCGCCGGAGACCAAGCGGGGCCTGCTCGCGGGCATGTCGATGACCGAGAAGCAGGGCGGCTCGGACGTCCGGGCGAACACCACCCGGGCGGCCCCGGCCGGCGCGGGAGAGTACCTGCTGACCGGGCACAAGTGGTTCACCTCGGCACCGATGGGCGACCTGTTCATGGTGCTCGCCCAGGCGCCTGGCGGGCTGTCCTGCTTCCTGCTGCCCAGGGTCCGGCCGGACGGGACCAGGAACGGGATGCGCCTGCAGCGGCTGAAGGACAAGCTCGGCAACAGGTCCAACGCGTCGGCCGAGGTCGAGTACGACGAGGCGCTGGCCTGGCTGGTCGGCGAGGAAGGCCGTGGTATCCGCACCATCATCGAGATGGTGAACATGACCCGGCTCGACTGCGTGCTGGGCACGGCGACGGGTATGCGGACGGGCCTGACGATGGCCGCGCACCATGCCGCCCACCGGATGGCCTTCGGCCGGAACCTGGCCGGCCAGCCGCTGATGACCGCCGTGCTGGCCGACCTCGCCATCGAGTCGGAGGCGACCACGCTAGCGGCGTTCCGGCTGGCCGGGGCGGCCGACCGGGCGGTACGCGGCGACGCGCAGGAGGCCGCGTTCCGCCGCCTGGCGCTGGCGGCGACCAAGTACTGGGTGTGCAAGCGTGCCCCGGCGCACGCCGCCGAGGCGCTCGAGTGCCTGGGCGGCAACGGCTATGTCGAGGAATCGGGGATGCCGCGGCTGTACCGCGAGGCTCCGCTGGCGTCGATCTGGGAGGGGTCGGGCAACGTCGCCGCGCTCGACGCGCTGCGCGCCCTGACCAGGCAGCCAGAAACGGCCGAGGCGTTCTTCGCCGAACTGGACCTGGCCGCCGGCGCGGACACCCGGCTGGACCAGGCGGTGACCCGGCTGCGCAAGGAGGTCGGCGATCCGTCGGAAGCGCGCGCCCGCCAGCTGGCCGAGGCCATGGCCCTCGTCCTCCAGGGTGCCTTGCTCGTGCGCTACGGCGACCCCGCCGTGGCCGATGCGTTCGCCGCGTCCCGGCTGGCCGACGACGGCGGCCCGGGAAGCTGGGGGCATGCCTTCGGCGCGCTCCCGTCCGGTGTCGACACCGCGGCCATCGTCAGCCGGGCTACCCCGCGGCCGGCCGGATAAGCCGGTGACCAGCGTCCTGGACCGGCCCGCCCCGCCCCCAGACCTGACCCTGCGGTACGGCCCGCGACCCGAGCACGTCGTGGACCTCAGGCTTCCCCCGGTGGTCCCGGACCGGGGGGCACCGCTGATCGTGCTCATTCACGGCGGGTTCTGGCGCCCCGCCTACGATCGCACGCACCTGGGCGCGATGGGCTACGCCCTCGCGGCGGCCGGATATATGGTCGCGGCGCCGGAATACCGCCGGGCCGGCATGGCCGAAGAGGGCTGGACGGGCACGTTCAGCGACATCGCGCTGGCCGCCGATCAGGTGGCCGGCATCGCCCGGGCGCACGGCGCCGATACCAGCGCGGTCACCTGGGCGGGCCATTCGGCAGGCGGTCACCTAGCGCTGTGGGCCGCGGCCCGGCCCGGCCTGCCGTCTGGGTCGTCATGGCGCGGAGCGTTCCCCGCCACCGGTGTGGTCTCCCTGGCGGGCTGCTCCTCGCTGCGGCTCTGCGCGGAGTGGAATCTGGGCCGGGGCGCCGTTCGCAGCCTGATGGGCGGAGGGCCGGA
This sequence comes from Streptosporangiaceae bacterium, assembly GCA_036758545.1. Taxonomy (GTDB): domain Bacteria; phylum Actinomycetota; class Actinomycetes; order Streptosporangiales; family Streptosporangiaceae; genus Palsa-504. The sequence continues at coordinate 2,540 of DAIOWL010000877.1, forward strand.
CGAGGTCCCCGAACGCTACGCCGTCGCCGATCCCGCCGCGCTCCCCCCGCCCGCCGTACCCGTCACGCTGGTCCACGGAACCGCCGATGTGCAGGTGCCGGTCGAAATGAGCCGCGCTTTTCCCGCGGGCTCGCTGGTCGAGATACCGGAGGCCGGCCATTTCGATCTGATCGACCCGGAGAGCCGCGCCTGGCCGCGGGTCGTGGCGGCGCTGGCAGGCGCACTTTCCGGTGCGCCAGCCCGCAGGCAGCCATGACAAAGCGGAAGGCGGGTCCGCCGGGACCCGCCTTCCGGAAAATCGTGTCCGGAAACAACCCGGACCGCTGGAGTTCCGTGCCCTGCTATCGCATTGCCCCGACAGATGGACACGGCACCCCGGGAAAACGGTGGTACCGAAGTCACGAGCAAGCAAACTTGCGGAGAGACCCCCCGGTTTGGTGCGTCTGTGCACATGGGCCTCTCATCCGATCATGAGCCGCCGCACGAACTGCGCCGCCGCGCTAATTCCCCGTTGCCGCCCGGAACCTGACGACCAGTTCAGCCGGAACCCGGCCGCGGTCCTTGACGTCGATACCCTGCGCCTTCGCCCATTCACGGACTTCCGTGGTGTTCAGCCCGCTTGCCGCCGCCCGGCGTCCGGCCCGAGCCGGCCGACGCGCCGTGGTGCCACTGCTGCGCCGCGCAGCCTCGACATAACGAGACAGCGCCTTGCGGAGCGCCTCGGCGTTCTTGGCGTTCAGGTCGATCTCATACTCGGCACCATCCAGCGCAAAGCGGACGGTCCCCTCTGCCTCACTACCATCGATGTCATCGATGAACAGGGTTTGTATCTTCTGAGCCACGTGTACTCCGTTCCACTCGTTGAATAGTGCATAAGCGTAGACGATCATCAG
>DAIOWL010000878.1:0-3421 GCA_036758545.1 Streptosporangiaceae bacterium
GCAGCTCAACGAGCACGCGCCGTACGTGCACAACGCGGTGTACATGAGCGTGTACCAGCAGTTCGACGCGGCGAACGTCTGGCTGAGCAAGCCCGGCGGCTGACCGCAGCGATAACCTCGCCGGCCGCCCCTGTTTGCCAGGCGGCCGGCGAGGTACATTCAGGCTAAGCTTCCGGCCCAGCCAGCGACGATACCCGTTCTGTGTGGGCCAGGGACGGCACGAAAGGCGAGCTGCGTGGCCCTGCTTGAGGTAGAAGACCTGCGTGTGTCGTTCAATACGCCGGACGGCGTGGTGCAGGCAGTGCGTGGTGTTTCCTACGACATCGAACCCGGGAAGACCCTCGGCATCGTCGGCGAGTCCGGATCCGGGAAGAGCGTCTCCACCCAGACGATCATGGGCCTGACCAAGGGCGCGCAGGTCTCGGGCCGGGCCGTGTTCGAGGGCCAGGATCTGCTGACCGCCAGCCCCGAACAGATGCGGGCCATCCGCGGGGCCAAGATCGGCATGATCTTCCAGGATCCGCTGTCCAGCCTGCACCCCTACTACACGGTCGGCTGGCAGATCGTCGAGATGATCAGGCTGCACGACGATATGAGCAAGGACCAGGCCATGAAGCGGGCGGTGGAACTGCTCCGGCTGGTCGGCATACCGCAGCCAGATCGACGGGTCGACGACTACCCGCACCAGTTTTCCGGCGGCATGCGCCAGCGCGCGATGATCGCGATGGCGATGGCCCTGAACCCGGCGGTGCTCATCGCCGACGAGCCCACCACCGCGCTCGACGTGACCGTGCAGGCCCAGGTGCTCCGGGTGATCCGCCGCATGCAGGAGGTATTCGGCACCGCGGTCATCCTGATCACCCATGACCTCGGCGTGATCGCCGATGTCGCCGACGATGTCCTGGTGATGTACGGGGGCAAGGTGCTGGAGCGCGCCGACCGGCGGACGCTGTTCTTCGCCAGCCATCACCCGTACACCGAGGGGCTCCTGCAGTCCATGCCCTCCTACGGCGGCGACCGCGAGCGGCTGCGGCCGATCCCGGGCCAGCCGCCGAGCCTGCTCGCCCCTCCGCCCGGCTGCCCGTTCGCGCCCCGCTGTGTCTACGTCATGGACAAGTGCGCGGAGATGCCCTCGCTCGACCCGGTGGGCAGCGGGGATCTGGGGCACCTCTCGGCCTGCTGGCTGCCGCACAACGAGGCCGATCGAGAGGCCGTCCGGCGCGAGGTGGCACACGTCGAGCTGGCAAAGTCGGCTGGACCGGCGGGAGCGTGAGGACGAATATGGCAACCGGTCCTGTGAGCGAAACCGGCCCGGCACCCGCCGCCGCCGCGGCCGACGGCGATGACGTGCTGCTACGCGCGGATAACCTGGTCAAGTACTTCCCGATCAAAGGCACCGGGCTGTTTCGCGAGAAGGAATACGTGCACGCCGTTGACGGCGTGAGCCTGTCGATCCGGCGCGGGCAGACGTTCGGCATTGTCGGCGAGACCGGATGTGGCAAGTCGACCCTGGCCAGGTGTGTCGCCAGGCTGTACGACGTCACCTCGGGCCGGATCGTCTTCGACGGCCAGGACATCACCAAGGTCTCCCAGCGGACTATGCGGCCGTTGCGCCGCGAGATCCAGATGATCTTCCAGGACCCTATCGGCTCCCTGAACCCGCGCCGCCGGGTCGGGTCGATCATCGGGGATCCCTTCGCCATCCACAAGCTGGCCGCGGGCTCGGATCGCAAGCGCCGCGTGCAGGAGCTGATGGAGCGGGTGGGGCTCAACCCGGAGCACTTCAACAGGTTCCCGGCGGAGTTCTCCGGCGGCCAGCGGCAGCGTATCGGGGTGGCCCGGGCGCTGGCCTTCCAGCCCAAGCTGATCATCTGCGACGAGCCGGTGTCGGCCCTCGACGTCTCCGTCCAGGCGCAGGTCATCAACCTGCTCGCCGACCTGCAGACCGACTTCGGGCTCACCTACATTTTCATCGCGCACGACCTGTCCGTGGTTCGTCATGTCAGCAATTCCATCGCGGTCATGTACCTGGGCAAGGTGACGGAGATCGCGCCCGCGGAGCAGCTTTTCACGGCCCCGCGCCATCCCTATACCGGTGCGCTGCTGTCCGCGGTGCCCGTACCCAACCCGGAGCTGTCCGACCAGCGGCAGCAGATCATCCTGGCCGGGGACGTGCCCTCCCCCGTGGCGCCGCCGTCCGGCTGCCGGTTCCACCCCCGGTGCCCCAAGGCCGCGCCGGTCTGCGTGGCCGAGGACCCGCCGCTCGAGCCGCGCCTCGGCGACGGCCCCGAGCACCCGGCCGCCTGTCACCTGCCGATGGCAGAGGGCGAGAACCTCGCCGAGTTCCGCCCCTCGATCTCCGAACAAGAGCGGGTGGTGGAGGTCGAAGGCAGCCTGCTGCCGGAAGGCGCCGAGCCTGCGGACATTGCCAACGCGCTACCCGCGCGAGGGGAAGGAGGCACGCCATGAGCATGCCCGAGCTCAGAAGCGCCGGGACGTCCGAGGTCCTCGACGAGACCGGCGAGGCGGCAGTCAGCCGGAAGATAGAGGGACGGAGCCCCTGGCGCCTGGCCTACGAGCGGCTGCGCGCGGACCGGGCGGCCAAGATCGCGCTCGGGACGATCCTGGTCATCGTGCTGCTGGCCATCCTGGCCCCGGTGTTCGCGAAAATCGTTGGTCACGGTCCCAACCAGCAGTTCATCGATATCGGACAGAACGCCAACGGCGGTCCCGTGCCGCCGAATGGCACATTCTGGCTGGGCACGGACAACAACGGACGTGACCTGTTCATCAGGATCCTCTACGGCGCCCGGATTTCCCTCCTCGTGGGCGTGCTCGCCACCGGGATCAGCGTCGTCCTCGGCGTGCTGTTCGGCCTGACCGCCGGTTACATCGGCGGGTTCGTCGACACCGTCATCGCGCGCTTCATCGACGTGATGCTGTCGATCCCGTTCCTGATCCTCGCCATCTCCATCGCCTACATTTCCGGTGCGAGCCTGTGGCTGGTCATTGGCATTATCGGCGTGCTCAGCTTCACCTACCCAGCCCGCATCGTCCGGGGCCAGGTGATCTCGATAAAAAACAGAGAGTTCATCGAGGCGGCCAGGGCGCTGGGCGCGGGCCCGTGGCGGATTATGTTCGTCGACATTCTGCCGAACGTGATGGCCCAGGTCATCGTGTACGCTACGCTGCTGATCCCGCTGGCCATCGTGGCCGAGGCGTCGCTGTCGTTCCTCGGCGTGGGCGTGCCGCCGCCGACGGCCGACTGGGGGTCGATGATCAACGACGCGACCGGCTGGTACCAGTACGGGTACTGGTGGTTCCTGCTCTTCCCCTGCCTGGCCCTGCTGATCACCACGCTGGCCTTCAACATCTTCGGTGACAGCGTCCGCGACGCACTGGACCCGCGCGGCGCCGGAAT
>DAIOWL010000879.1:0-3420 GCA_036758545.1 Streptosporangiaceae bacterium
GGGTGGCGGTCCTGCGCGCGCTGTACCTGCAGGCGCTGCATCCGCGGGTGATACGGGGCACGCTGCAGAACGCGACCACCATCACCGAGCCGGCTGATGCCTGGGCCAGGCTGAGACGGACCAGGACGTTCATCGAGACGCGCACGTTCGGGACGACGGCCGAGGCCGAACGCGCCGGACGCCGAGTGCGCAAGATCCACGAGTCGCTCACCGGAACCGACCCCGACGGCACCCGGTACCGGGTCGACGACCCTGACCTGCTGCTATGGGTGCACTGCGGCGAGGTCGCCTCGTGCGCCGACATAGCCCGGCGCAGCCGACTGCCGTTCTCCGCCGCCGATCTCGACGCCTTCGTCGCCGAGCAGCGCACCAGCGCGGAGCTCATCGGCATCGACCGCAGCGCAGCGCCGATCTCGATGGCCGAACTCGGTGCCTACTATGAACAGATCAGGCCCAGGCTGTACGCGTGCGACGAGGCGAAGCAGGCGTTGCGGCTGACGTTCCGCCCCCCGGTGCCCGACGGCAACCGCGCGCTGAAGCTGGGCTTGCCGCCGGTGGCGGTCCTGGCCTTTGCGACCCTGCCGAGCTGGGCGCGGCGGATGTACGGCGGGCCGGGTGGCCCGTTGAGCGAGGCGGCGGCGACCGCCGGCCTCTGGGCCACCCGGATGGCGTTCAGTCGGCAGCGGCTGTTCCGCGGCGTCCTGCGGGCCATCGACCGCGCCGAGACGGCAGCCTCCTAGGCGGGCATGGACTGCTCGGCGAACGCCTTGACCATCTGCTCGCAGAACGCCGGCAGGTCGTCCGGCTTCCTGCTGGTCACCAGGGTGTTCGGGCCGTTCGTGCAGACCTGGACCTCGGCGTCGACCCAGTTGCCGGCGGCGTTGCGGATGTCGGTCTGCAGGCTCGGCCACGAGGTGAGCGTCCGGCCCCGGACCAGGTCCGCCTCGACCAGGGTCCACGGCCCGTGGCAGATGACCGCGACCGGCTTGCCGGCCTCGAAGATCCGCTGCACGAACGTCACGGCTCCCGGCGCGATCCGAAGCTCGTCGGCATTGACCACGCCGCCCGGCAGCACCAGCGCGGAGTAGTCGAGCGGGTCGGCGTCGCGGATAGCGCGGTGCGCCGTGAAGGTGTCCGCCTTGTCCACGTGGTTGAACCCCTGCACCTCGCCGGCCTCGGGCGCGAGCAGTTCGGGCGTGCCGCCGGCGTCCTTGACGGCCTGCCAGGGCGCGGTCAGCTCGACCTGCTCGACTCCCTCGTTCGCGGTCAGGAAGGCCACGCGCGTGCCACTCAGCTCGCTGGCCATCACAGAATCCTCCTCACGCTCGGATGTCATCGTCCCGGCCGCAGCCGGATTCCGCCCCTGCCCCGCACCGGCCCGAGTATTCACGCCGGCCCGCTCCCGGTTACCGTGAATAGCGACTGACCTGCGCTGGAGGTGGACCATGACAAACCGGGCGCTGCTCGTCGTGGACATGCAGAACGGCTTCTGCCATCCGGACGGCTCGTTCCCTCGTATCGGCATGGGCCTGGAGGGCGCCGAAGCCGCCGTCAGCAACGCCGCCGTCGCGGTCGCTCAGGCCCGCCGGGCCGCGATCCCGGTGGTGTTCACCCGGCACCTGTACCGGCCGGGCCGACCCGACGAGGGCGCCGCGCTCATCAGGAACAGCCCCGCCCTGGCCGGGGTCAACGGCCTGGCGGCCGGCTTCTGGGACGCCGAGGTGGTGGACGACCTCGGCTGCGGGCCCGAGGACCTGCTGGTCGACAAGGTACGCTTCGACGCCTTCCAGTGGACCTCGCTCGAGCCGCTGCTGCGCGGCCTCGACGTCCGCGAGCTGGTGGTCTGCGGAGTGGTCACGAACCTGTGCGTGGAAACCACGGTGCGCTCCGCGTTCATGCGCGACTTCCCGGTGACCGTGCTGGCCGACTGCTGCGCGGCCAAGACCCGCCGCCTACACGAGCTGTCCATCGAGGTGCTGACCAGTTACGAGCTGGCCGGGATCACGAGCATCGGCGAGGGCTACGACATCGGCCTGGACCATACTCCGGTCAGCGCCTGAGCCAGCCCAGCCGGGCAAGCAGGCGCCAGCCGAGCAAGAACAGGCCGAGGAACGCCAGCGCGACGCCGATGAACGCGGGTGCGGTGCCCTGCCCGGACACCACCCGGAACAGCATGCCCAGCGCCACCGCGCCCAGCCATGCGCCCACCCCGGCTGGCCACAGCCCGAACGGCTGCCACGCCCGCCCGGCCAGGCCGGCGGTCGCCAGCCAGCCGCCCGCCAGCCCGGCCAGGAACGGCCACGCCGTCGACGCGACGCCGATCAGGCCCTCCCCGTGGCTGGCCCGGCCGATGATCACGAACACCAGCACGCAGGCTACGTCCAGGACCACCGCGAGCCGTGCCGAGCGCATCCGCTCACCCTAGCGATTAGCGCTGCGGCTCGACGACGACCTTCAGCCCGGTGCGCTTGGCACCGTCCGCGAACGCTTCCCGGACCTCGCCGAGACCGAACCGGCTCGTCACCACCGAGCCGAGGTCGACCACCCCCCGTGCGGCCAGGCCGATCGCCCGCGGGTACACCTCGTTCATCCGCCGCACCATCGCGATCGTCAGTCCCTTGCGCCGCGCGAGCGACGCGCCGAACCCGATCGAGTCATCACCCGGGATCCCGGCCAGCACCACCCTCCCGCCGGGCCGCACCGAGGCCATGGCCAGCCCGACCGCCTCGTCGTTGCCGGCCGCCTCGAACGCCACGTCCACCCCCGCGTCGTCCAGGGCGGCGTCGGAGCCGACCACCTGGTCGGCTCCCATCCGCGCGGCTGCCTCCCGCCGGTGCGCCAGTGGCTCGACCGCCAGCACCGAACTCGCGCCCGCCGCCTTCAGCACCTGAATGAGGAGCAGCCCGATCGGCCCGCAGCCGATCACCGCGGCCGCCCCGGCGAACGGCAGGTGACCCAGGTCGGCGGAGTGGATCGCTACCCCGAGCGGCTCCAGCATGGCCCCGTCCGCGTCGGACACGCCGTCGGGCAGGGGATGCAGCAGGCCTGAAGGCCAGGCCATGACCTCGCGGAGCATGCCGTCGGTCTCGCCGTGGCCGGAGAACCTGATCCGGTAGCACAGGTTCCGGTAGCCGTCCCGGCAGGCCCGGCACGTCTCGTCCGGGATCGCCGGGTCGATCGCCACCCGCTCGCCGCGCCGCGGCCCGTCCGCGATCACCCCCGCGCCCTCGTGGCCGAGCACCAGCGGATGCGTGAGCCTGGCGTCGCCGATCGCGCCCTCGTCCCACCAGTGCAGGTCAGAGCCGCAGATGCCGACCGCGGTGACCCGCACCAGGCTCGTTCCCGGCCCAGGCTCCGGCTCGGGCTCGTCCGCCACCCGCAGGTCGCCCACCGCGTGCAGTCTCGCCGCGCGCACCCGTT
>DAIOWL010000880.1:0-3418 GCA_036758545.1 Streptosporangiaceae bacterium
GGCGACCAGCGTCCCGCGGCCAGCGACCATCGCTGGCTCATCCTGGTCATCGTGGCTATCGCGCAGCTCATGGTGGTCCTGGACGCCACCGTGGTGAACATCGCCCTGCCGTCGGCTCAGCACGCCCTGGGCTTCCCGAACAGCGACCGGCAGTGGGTGGTGACCGCGTACGCCCTGGCGTTCGGCAGCCTGCTGCTGGTCGGCGGCCGGCTGGGCGACATGTTCAGCCGCAAGCGGGTCTTCATCACCGGCCTGATCGGGTTCGCGCTCGCCTCGGCGCTAGGCGGCGCCGCCACGTCGTTCGGCATGCTGGTGGCGGCCCGGACGCTTCAGGGCGCATTCGGCGCCATTCTCGCACCCGCCGCCCTGGGCACCCTGGTTAGCACCTTTCGCGATCCGCGCGAGCGCGGCCGGGCGTTCGGCGTCTTCGGGTCCGTCGCGGGCGGCGGCGGTGCCGTGGGGCTCATCCTCGGCGGCGTCCTGACCCAGTACGCCTCCTGGCGCTGGACCCTGTACGTCAACCTGTTCTTCGCCGCGATCGCGGTGGCCGGCGCCCTGGCGTACATGCAGAGCAACCGGCCGGACAGCCGTCCGCGGATGGACTGGGCGGGAGCCGTGCTCGCCTCGGCCGGGCTGTTCGGAATCGTCTTCGGGTTCTCGCACGCAGAGACCGCCGGCTGGACCGCCGCCCTGACCATCGCCTCGCTAGCCGCCGGGGTGATCCTGCTGGCCGCGTTCGTGTTCGCTGAGAGCCGGGTCAGTCACCCCCTGCTCCCGCTGCGGGTGGTCATGGACCGGGCCAGGGGCGGCTCCTACCTCTCGGTCGGCCTGACCGGGATCGCGGTCTTCGGCGTCTTCCTGTTCCTGACCTACTACCTCCAGCTGGTCAAGGGCTACAGCCCGGTGACCAGCGGGCTGGCCTTCCTGCCGATGATCGCCTGCATCCTGCTCGCCTCGAACACCTCCAGCATCCTGCTGCTGCCGCGGGTCGGACCGCGCGCCCTCATCGTGACCGGCATGCTGCTCGGCGGCGGCGCGATGGTTTACCTGACCCAGCTGAACGTGACCTCCAGCTACGCGGTGGACATCGTGCCGGCGCTGGTGGCCATGGGCCTCGGCTTCGGCATGATCTTCGCGCCCGCCATCAACACCGCCACCGCCGGAGTCGCCCGGCAGGACTCAGGCGTGGCCTCGGCCCTGGTCAACACCATGCAGCAGGTGGGCGGCTCGATCGGGACCGCCGCCCTGAGCACGGTGGCGCTCACGGCGACCGCCAGCTACCTGACCGCGCACCACGCCGGCCGGCTGGCCCCGGTCACCGCCGCGGTGCACGGCTACACCGTGGCGTTCGCCGTCTCCGCCGTGCTGTTCGGCATCGGCGCGCTGGCGGCCGTCCTGCTGCTGCCGTCCCGGCACCGGCTGGAGGAGCTCAGGAACTCCGCGCTAGCGGCCGGTGCCGCGCCGGCGACCAGCCCGTCCCCGACCGACAGCCTGCCCGCCGCGTAGCATGGGACGACCTGTCCCCGGCCGGTAACGGGATCATGAAACGTCTGCTAGATCACGACGCGCTCCACGCGATGGCGCGGGGTTGTGCTGTGCTCGGCGCGGGCGGAGGCGGGGACACGTACTACGCCCTGCTCCAGGCGCTGCAGGCGGCTGAGGACTTCGGTCCGGCCGCACTGGTCGACGTGGACGACCTGCCGGGCGACGGCCTGATCATGCCCTGCGGCGGGGTCGGCGCCCCGCTGGTCGGCCTGGAGAAGATCGAGGCCGGCGACGAGGGGGAGCGTCTGCGGAACCTGCTGCAGCGCCACACGGGGCAGATCGTGACCGCGCTCATGTCCAGCGAGATCGGCGGCGGCAATGGCCTGCTACCCGTTACCTGGGCCGCGCGGATGGGGCTTCCGGTGGTGGACGCCGACGGCATGGGCCGCGCCTTCCCCCTGGTCTCGCAGGTCACCATGGAACTGGCCGGGATCTCGCCGTGCCCGGCGGTGATGACCGACGAGCGCGGCAACGTGGTGGTCTTCCGGGCGATCTCCGGCGACTGGGTCGAGCGCCTGGAACGGGCCGCCGCAGCCGAGTTCGGCGGGTTGGGGCAAGCGACTGACTTCCCGCTGACCGCGACGCAGGCCCGCGAGGCGACGGTGCGCGGCTCGGTGTCGCAGGCGATCAGGATCGGCGAGGCGGCGGCGAACGCGCCGGGCAGCCCGGTGGCGGCCGTGATCGAGGCGGCCGGAGCCTTCCGGCTGGCCGGAGGCAAAGTGCTGGACGTCAGCAGGGACGTGTCCGGCGGGTTCACGCGCGGCTCGGTGGTCATCGAGGGTCTGGGAGAGGACGCAGGACGGCTCATCCGGCTGGAACTGCAGAACGAGCACCTGGTCGCGCTCGAGCGCGGCCGGCTGCTCGCCTCGGTGCCCGACCTGATCACGGTGCTGGACAGCGAGACCGCCGATGCGGTCTCGGCCGATCGGATCCACTACGGCCAGCGGGTGGTGGTGATCGCGTTCGGCTGCGACCCGATCTGGCGGACCGAACGCGGGATCGCGGCCGCAGGCCCGCGGGCGTTCGGGTACGACTTCGACTTCGTGCCGGTAGAGGAACTCGCCGCAGCCGCCCGCAACTAGCCGCGCCGGGACATTTACATAGCGGCGTACATAATTCTCGTGATGTGGCGTATGGGTAAAAACAGTACCTTTTAGCGTGGTGGTGCTTTGAAGGCTGCCAGGGGTGGGAGCAGCAGGAGGGGACATGGGTTCAGCAGGACTCAGCCAGGTCACGACGGTGCAGGCGCAGGATGACACGAGCGGCAACGCTGATCTTCTGCCCGGCTCGGCGTCGGAGGAACGGTTCGAGGTCGCGCGGCGCGGCTATGACCGGCGCCAGGTCGAGGAATTTGTCGCCCGGTCCAGGCGTGAGGCCGTCGGCATGCGGAACCGGCTGGTCAAGGCGCTCCGTGAGGCGGAGCAGCTGAGGGTCGACCTGGCCGCCGCCCGGCAGGCCGCCTGGGAAGCCGCGGCGCAAAAGGACCGTGTGGCCCGGGAAGTCGCCGCGCTGCGCACGCAGGCGGAGATGGCGCTGGCTCGGAACCTGTGGTGGCCGTCGCCCCAGCAGGATGATGACGCGACGGCCTGCTAGGCAGGCTGGATGCGGCGGCCGGTGACGCGGTGGGGAACGATCCGCAGGAACAACTCCCTTTCCCCGGGAGGCCAGGGCTCCACGCCGGCCTCCTCGGCCGACGCGCGCTCGGCCTCGCCCTCGACATGGTGCGCTGGTCCCTGGATCAGGACGCTCCAGCCCTGGCGCCCCGGCAGGTCGATCTCGTCGATCTCGAACGCCACCAGGTAGTCGCCGCCGGCGATTCCGGTCTGCAGGTCCTCGTCCAGCGCGCTGTGCTGGGCGGTGCGGAATACGACCG
>DAIOWL010000881.1:0-3416 GCA_036758545.1 Streptosporangiaceae bacterium
CCGGTGATGAAGCCCTCGGCGAACTGCCGGCCGATGGTCCCGCAGTAGTCGTTCTGGAAGTTCCGGAGGCTGTTGTTGAAGCCGGCCGGGTCGATGTAGTTGTTCATGTACAGGCGCTTGAGGTTCTGCTGGATCGTCGAGTGACGTACCTCGTCGATCATCTGGATCGCCTGGCCGTTGTGCAGCTCGGGGTTGGGGACCGTGCGGAACAGCAGCGGCATGGCGCGCGCCGCCGAGATCTCCGGCAACGGGATGATGGACAGGAACAGCTTCTGCCACTCCAGCCAGCGCTCCTGCACCTGGCGGAACATGTTGCCGCGGATGGCGCCGTCCTGCGCGCCGTACACGCGGTTGTCCTTCTCTTCCTGCATCGGGAAGTAGGACCGGAGGACCTGCTTGAGCGGGTCCTTCTTCTGTGCCTTGTGGAACGTGTAGTCCGTCCCGTACTGCGACACAGGCTCGTGGTACTTGGGCTCCCAGGACAACTCCTGGATCTTCTGGTGAGCCTTAGCCACACTCTGGCGACTCATCGTCACCCCTTTCTCGGCGGGTTCCGGGGTCGTGAGGCCCTTGGCAGGCCTACGGGCTGCAGCCAGCAGCCCCGAAAGTCCTTGTGTGCTGCATCACATCTCGAAAGCCGAGGTCATGGGCTCTCAACATGAGACATCTCGAAGGCGGCGCGGATCTCCGCCAGCCGCTCCTTACGCTGCTCTGACTCCATCCGGTTGCCCTCCGCGGCGGGCATAATGCCCAACGCACGGAGCAGTTCCGCCGCGGGTTTCCCCGGGTCGCCCGCCTCACCGAGGACCGGATGCAGTCCCTCTTCCGCTAGGTGGTGAAAAACGAGGTTGACGATGCTCCAGGGATTGAAGGTCTCCGGGTGGTCCGAATGGGTCGTCTCACCGTGGGCGTCCATGCACCGACACAACGACGGCTGGTCAGAGACGGCAGTCTCAACTTGAGACAGTGCCATGGAACGTGGGGTTTACTTTGTAATGGGCGGGTAAACCCGGGTCCCGTTGGGCAGACCCTCCAGCCGGGTATGAAATGGGTGGGGGAGGCGATATGGCACGTGCTTCGGTGCCGCTGCGTACGGCGAAAGATGAGCTAGCAGAGGCCAGAGATCGGTTCCTCGCTGCCGAGCCGGTCGACCAGACCGCCGTGCGCAAGCCCATCCTCGCGTCCTGGTGGCGGTCACGGCAGTGGCAGGTCGCCGCCGACCACATTGAGCTGAACTACCTGCGCGACCCCGACCTGGAGTCCAACCTGGCCCGGACGGCCGATCCGGTCCTGCGGCACCTGCACGAGCAGCTGGACGGCCAGCCGATCAGCATCATCCTGACCGACGCGAACGGCCTGGTGCTGACCAGGATGACCGCGGACCATGACCTTGAGCGCGCCCTGGACGGGATCAAGCTGGCCCCGGGCTTCAGCTACGCCGAGGATAAGGTCGGCACCAACGGCATCGGCACCGCGCTGGAGGCCGGCGGGCCGGCCCACGTCTTCGGGCACGAGCACTACGCCGAGTCCCTCGAGCGCTTCGGCTGCGCCGGGGTGCCGGTCCACGACCCGGTCTCGGGCAAGACGGTCGGCGTAATCGACCTGACCTGCTGGCGCAAGGACGCCGACCCGCTGCTGATCTCGCTGGTGAAGTCCACGGCCGACCAGATCACCCAGGCCCTGCTGGCCGCGGGCAGCAACCGCGACCTGCGGTTGCTGCAGGAGTACGTACGCGCCTGCCGCCGCACCGGCGGTATCGTGCTGGCCCTCGGCAACGACGTCGTCATGCTCAACGACCACGCCCGCCGGGTGCTGGATCCCGCCGACCAGTCCGCCCTGATCGGCCACGCCACCGAGGCGCTGACCCGGGAGAGCCCGGGCGCGGTCAGCGTCGACCTGCCCAGCGGCGTGGTGGCCCGGATGTTCTGCCGGCGGGTCTCGGGTACCAGTGCCTGCCCGGACGGCGTGGTCCACGTCAAGCTGATGGCCCCGGCCGTGCCCCTGCCCGAGGTGCCCGCGCCCAGGGCCGCCATGCACCTGCCCGGCCTGGTCGGCAGCGGGGTGCTGTGGCTGCGTGCCTGCCGGGAGGCGGAGACGCTCTACGACACCGGGGACTGGATGACGCTCGAGGGCGAGAGCGGCGTGGGCAAGCTGGCCCTGGCCCGCGCGGTGCACCAGCGGCGGAACCCGGCCGCGCCGTTCCACGTGCTCGACGTCGAGGGCGCCGGCAGCGACCTGCTCGCCAAGATCCGTGGCGAGCTGCTCGACGGCGTCGGCATGCTGATCATCAGGCACGCGGACCTGCTGAACGCCAAGCAGGTGCACGCGCTGGCCACTGCGCTGCAGGAGGCCAGGACGGCCAAGCGGCACACCGACCTGCGGGTGGCGATGACGCTGAACCGCAAGCGGTCCGTCACCGACCTGACCAAGCTGCTGCGGTTCTTCCAGGGCACGGTCGAGCTGCCGCCGCTGCGCCACCACAACGAGGACCTGCACGAGCTGGTGCCGTTCTTCCTGGCCCGGCTCAGCCAGCAGGGCCGGCTGACCTGCTCGCCCGAGGCGATGCAGCTGCTGCTCCGGCACAACTGGCCGGGCAACACCGACCAGCTCTGGCAGGTCCTCAAGCAGGTCGTGCAGCGCCGCCGGGCGGGCGTGATCATGCCGAAGGACCTGCCCCCGGAGTGCTGGACGGTGAGCCGGCGGCTGCTGTCCCCGCTGGAGTCGATCGAGCGGGACGCGATCGTGCAGAGCCTGCAGGACCACGACGGCAACAAGGTCCGGGCGGCCGAGGCCCTGGGCATGTCCCGCGCCACGATCTACCGCAAGATCCACGAGTACGGGATCGTCGCCTCGGGCAGCTAGATCGCGGTCATACCTGGTCAAAACCGGCTGCTGGTTCAAAGTGAGAACACACGTGTCCTGTTCAGGGCGTACGGATGCATTAAGCCCGCGTACGCGGGACGCCGCAGACGAGGAGCGAAACCTATGACCGCTCTTGACGCAGACCCTGACGGTACCGCCCAGCCCGCCCCCCAGGAGGCACCCGCACCGCCCGTGGTCGGACCGATGGCGGGCGACCCGGCCATGCTAGGCCTGTCAAGCTTCATCGTTGGTTCCGTAGCGCTCGGCCTCGGGCTGGTCGGCGTGGTGCCGGTCGGCGTCCTCGGCGCCCCCCTGGCGATCATCCTGTCGGCCACGGCCCTGGGCCTGCTCCTGGCCGCGGTCTGGGCCGCAGCGGTCGGCCAGAGCGCGGTGGCCGCCGTGTTCGGCATCTTCGGCACCTTCTGGCTGAGCTACGGGATGCTCGTGCTCGGTCTCGACCACAACTGGTTCGCCATCACCGCCACCGCGGTGCTCGCCACCGTGAAGCTGTTCCTGGTCGCCTGGCTGGTCGCCATCATCATGCTGACGCTGGC